>NZ_JBHTGY010000097.1:0-202414 GCF_042676305.1 Paenibacillus sp. GCM10027630
ATCTCTCTTCCAAGCCGTCTGTTAGCTACGGAGCAGCTTGGCCTTTACTCCGACCGGACTTTCACCGGCAAGTTGTGCCTAGCTTGGCTAGGCGCGCAAGTCCTAAACTGCCGCTGTTATAATTGAACTATTGTATTCAGTTTAATGATTTACTGCGATCCGATGAACTACATTGTCTTCTTTTATAATACTAAAAAATGTTAATTAATCTATATTTTTTGTCCAGATTAAGAATGTGTTATAATCACTATTAAAAAAGCTGACTATCCAACATGTAAAATACTCATCTTCTATTGCATGCATTCGTCTATATCTAATCACACCATTCCCAATACTTTCAATAGGAATTTGATATAACATATCTACAAATTCCTGTGGAAATTGGATAGGTATTCTATCCGTACCTGGGAACAATTTAACTATGACTTTATAGGAATTATCCAAGGGTTTCTTAAAATGATAAAAATATAATCCCTTGATGATCTTTATAATAAATAAATCTATTTTCTCTCGATCAATCTTAAATGCTAATCTGTCGCTTCCAAAAGGTCTGAAACTATAATAAATCTCTTCAGCTAACTTAATATTCCTCTTTAAACTCCTCTCAACTTTTTGATGCCATAACTCTACTGCTAATTCAGCAGATGCAACTTCTTCTCTGGCCGAACTAAGAACTGTCCTAGCATAATCCTCAATTGTAGAAAAGTTATGATTACAATTGTAGCAACAAGGTACAGTAATCAGATTTACTGGCAAGGGTTCAATATAAAATGACTTAGGTGGTACATGATCCCTTGTCTTCGCAGGATTACCACAATATACACATGTCTTCATTGGCATACCTCTAAATATATTTTTTTCATCATTTCCGATAACGTTTTTGTATTCACGAACCCGAGATCCCGATAGGCTTAAAGGAGTGGAGCGACTGGGTCGAAGACTCAGCCTCGTAGGGCTATCCGCCCGAATTCACTTCCCCGAAATGCCTCAGGAAGACCAAGGATCGAAAGGCCAGCAGCATGAACATGATATTATCGAATGCTTCCGACCCACTACTTAACTGACAAGAGTTCTACTTCTTCCTTCTTCTTAAGAAATTTGGATTTCATTCCCTCTATAAATTCGGGTCTCAAAAATGAAATATCTCCTATATGATTATGTATTATAAACGGAACTTTACCTCTCACCTCTGTTTGAAGTCTAGTATAATTTTCATAAAAATAATTAACAACTAGGTCAATATCTTCAGCGTCTATATAAGAAAAATTGTTATCCAAGATCTCTTTGATCTTATTGTTATTTAAACGAACTTGATTAATATATTCATTTCGAATATCCAAAGTCTTCGTAGCCTCATCATTAAGACGATCTTGTGTAAGTTTTTCTCTACTATATTGTTTATCAATAAATTCTTCTTTATATGCTTGTTGATATTTCCTTTCGATTTCAAACAACTTAGCACTTTGGGAAATGACAAAGTACAAAGGCCCATATAAATTTTTCAACTGATCTTCGATATATTTAATTCTTCTCGTTTTTTTATCAGCTAAATCTGCTCTAATCCAGTTTAATATTGCTCCTACTGCACCCCCACCTATAAAACTAATAATCAAACTAAGTATATTAAGTTTAGTTGGATCCATTGATTTACCCCCATATGAAGTTCTATTAATGGTTTAAATATAGTTTTTCAAATGTTTCCGTTAATGTCTTATTTACGAACTTTGCGATTTTTCCATATTTAAGGTATTCGCGAAGTGAATTAAACTATCCTGCCAGTTCCCTTAATGACCTACCCATTCTAATA
Organism: Paenibacillus sp. GCM10027630; assembly: GCF_042676305.1. Classification (NCBI taxonomy): domain Bacteria; kingdom Bacillati; phylum Bacillota; class Bacilli; order Caryophanales; family Paenibacillaceae; genus Paenibacillus; species Paenibacillus sp. GCM10027630. The sequence goes on from NZ_JBHTGY010000097.1 coordinate 1,808, forward strand.
CTTATTTCATCAAACATGCATGGTTCAATGCAGGTTGGTTGAACACGATTCTTTAATTTTCCATGTATAACCTAGTTGTTTCATTGAATACTACTATTACACCAATAAAAAGGAGTGATTACCAAATGGCAAACAATAATTCTTTAGTGGTACAGCAAGCACAGGCAGCGATCAATCAACTGAAGTATGAAGTGGCCCAAGAATTAGGTATTCAATTATCTCCAACCGGTTACAATGGCAACCTAGCTACACGCGATGCAGGGGCAATTGGTGGCAATATCACAAGACGTCTAGTGCAGATAGCAGAACAGAATCTTTCGAGCTTTAAACGCTGATTCAACTCCTTTCAATTTAAAATAAATAAAAAAAGACTTACATCACTCTTACCTCCGAGAGTAACATGTAAGTCTTTTTGAGTTTGCCTTCCAATACTTACCGCCGCTTCTACGTCTATTGATCCTTTATAATTACTATAGAGGTGATTAATTAGTGTTTATTGCACCAATGTTATTAGAGACAGCACCCGCACCATTTTCTCACGATGATTACATATTCGAGCCTAAAATTGACGGCCATCGACTGATACTATCGCGAACCGGCGGTCAAACTCGCTTATATACACGCCACAACAACGATTGTACACATCAGTATCCTGAACTTAATGAAATTGCTCTCGATGACGTTATATTGGATGGCGAAGTCGCGGCTACAGACGAATCGGGCCACGTTAACTTTGAAGCTATTATGGAACGTTTTTCTCTTCGCAATACCGACAAGGTTCGTAAAGCCGCCGAAAGTAGTCCAGTCAATTATGTTGTTTTCGATATCCTTCGCTATAGAGGTGAGGATCTGCGAGGCTACCCGTTACATAAGCGCAAGGAATTGCTATCAACGTTGACTTTTGGTAACCCTCACATGGCGCTCATTCCGTCACTTGAAGCTGAGGGGGAACAGCTATTTACCAAAATTGAAGCTCTGAAAATGGAGGGAATCGTAGCTAAACGTTCTAACTCTATTTACGTTAGTAGCCGATCGAGTGCCTGGCAGAAAATCATTAATTGGACTTTTGCTGATGTTTTTATTTCGGGATACCGTAAGAAAGATTTTGGATGGTTAGCTGCGGATCAATGGGGACGGCCATTAGGGGTTATAGAGCTTGGAGTTACTCCGCGGCATAAGATGGCATTCTACAGCATCAAAGATCAGCTAATAGTTGGCGAGGATCGTGACCATGTTTATTTAGAGCCACAGTTGAAAGCGAGGGTTAAGATACGAAATTGGACGAAAGCAGGGCTGCTCAGGTCGCCAGTGTTTGTTGACTTCATATTATAAGTTCTACCTGCAAAAAAGAAAAAGGGTGTGAGGGTATGCTATACCATGTTATCCACTTGCTAACACACGAAATTAAGATACTGACGGCTGCCGATATCCTAGATATGAATTACTATGCTGAGGGAAGAGTAGTCATTATAGATAAAGATCAAGAAACCTATTATTTACTGGCGAGTAAAGACATTATTAATGAACCCTAATCAATCAAGTAGGGAGAAGCCCTCAATCCAATTTAGGAATGAGGGCTTCTCTGTACTGATTATGGAGTTGGAGTGTACTCATTCACTTCAAAAGTTTCAATCTTATCAAATGCAATATAATCTTTCCGTGTTAAGAAATTAGCTTTGTTGAAAGATTTGTTGATTGTGAAGACTTCCGATCCAGTGCCGGTAGCACGGCTGTTGTACCAAGTAATGAAATTATTTACTTCAGTCATCGGAAGATCATATTCTTTTTCAAGGCCACTTACTAGGGTGATAACAAGTAGGGCTTTATTGCCTGTAGGAGGCGTTACTGTTCCCTGCGGTGTAGCGGATGCTTCGTTTGAATTGCCGCTTACTCCTGCTGCATTAATCGCAGTGACAACATAATAGTATGTCGTGCCATTTGTGACGGTTGTATCTATATAAGAAGTGCCGTAGACGTTAGTAGCGACTGTTGTGTAAGGTCCACCAGTAGTAGTTGATCGTTTGATATCATAGCCTGTTGCACCTACAACTGCCGTCCAGTTAAGAGTTACTTGGGCATTGCCAGATGAAGCTGTGAGATTTAACGGAGCCAACGGTTGGGTCTCTGAAAGTGTATACTCGAATACACTTGAACTAAACCCACCTGAGTTGCTCCCACTTCCGCTTATTGCATATAATTTCCCACTTGCTGTTGTAGAGGCTAAATATGCGCTTGGCTGTGGCATACTTGCTTTGGTTGTCCAATTATCCGAAGATGGGTCGTATTCAAATAATTTGTCTGAAACATTCCCTGAGGCTGTCCCCCCAACAACGTAAATCTTACCATTTGCTGAAGATGCAGCAGAAGTAATATGTGTTAAATTCGGGATTGGGAGACTAGTTTTTATTGACCATAAATCCGTAACAGGGTCATATTGTGTAACTTCATTCGTTACATTTTGCTTCTCTCCACCGATCACATAAATCTTTCCATTAACTACTGCTGTTGCAAATTTATTTATAGCTACTGATAGATCCGTTTTTATGGTCCATGTGTCCGTTGTCGGATTGTATGCTTCAATTTTCTTTCCCGAAGGAGCACTCCCTCCTATTGCATATATCACTCCATTTACCTCACCCAAACCAAGTGTTGCTCTAGAAGATGGCATATTTGCCTTAACTACCCATGAATCTGAGGACGGATCATATACTTGAACACGATTTGTGGCGACTCCACCTTCCAGCCCGCCTATCACATAAATCAACCCATTAACAGTTATAGAAGATGCATCTGCAACGCCATAAGGCATACTTTTTTTAGGAGTCCATGTATTTGCAGAAGGGTCATACATGTATACTAGTTTTGAATAAACCACATTCGGAGCACTGCCATACCACCCTCCCATAACGTATACTTTCCCATCTAGCCCTGAAGCTGTAAGACTTTTACTTGCTGTTGGTATATTTGCCTTCTGAATCCAAGTATCTCCAGCCGCAAACGCTGGCACTACCATCGACAATGCCATCACCACAATCAAAACCATCATTGTTAATAATTTAAAACGCTTCAAACAAATCTCTCCTCTATTTCCTGATTTTATGTATAAACATAAGTAGTAGAATACAAATATTTACATGGAATGTCTAAACATTTAAAGTTAAATAAAGTAAATAATGTTAATAATAATATAATTATTAATAGGTGAGGGGATAGGATGCCATTCGCTACAAGGAGAATGATGTTCTATTGAATCTTAATGACAATCATCTACTTCAATGCTACAACAAGGCACTTGAACTAAAGCTTGAGAAGGCATTTATAGAATTACTAGAAAAAGAGTTAATTAAGAGGGGTATTGTTTTTTCGCGGTCATCGGAGGACGAGCATGAGAGTTGAATAGTAATTAAAATTTGATGGGCGAATGGGTCCTAACCCTTCACCACAAAGAAAAGCCCCGCTAGTGATGAGCTGGCGGGGTCAGACAAGTTTTCCTGAGCTAACAATCCTCGAATAAAAGAGAGCTTAATTCATGGTGATCAGTTAAAATCCTCTGAATCATAAGAAGAAATTTTATCAAATATTATTACTTCATGTCTAGCTGAGAATGGACCTTTCTTTAGCGGATTTTCGAACGTATATCTTGCTGGACCTGTACCAGCTGCTTTTGCATCGTACCAAGCAACGAAAGCATTGTAGTCCGCCGTAGACAGGATAAATCCCTCTACTCTACCGTCTGTTAAAGATATGCTCAAAGCAGTTCCTGTAGTCACTTCTGCTACTTCGGTACCTTTGCCGGTGCCGTCAACACTGTACTCATCATAATTAATTTTTATAATTTTATCGAAGATGAGACTGTTTTTACGAGCCAAGAAAGAACCTTTCAAATGCTGATTAGTAAATGTATACTTTGCAGGCCCATTCCCAGCCGCTTTAGCATCGAACCAAGCAAGGAAGCTTGTTAATTCTGATTGACTGATGTTGTATTCAAATGTATCTCCATTGGTCATAGTTGTAGTAAGGATGACTCTACTTGTTCCCATAGGAGTAGCCGATGCTTCGTTTGAATTTTCGCTTTCACCTGCAGCGTTAAGTGCCGTTACAACATAATAGTATGTAGTGCCATTGGTGACTGTTGTATCAGTGTATGATGTGCCGTAGACATTACTTGCTACTGTGTTGTAAGGTCCTCCAAGCGTTAAAGAACGTTTTAAATTATAACCGGTTGCCCCTTCTACAGCGGCCCAATTAAGCGATACTTGAGTATTTCCAGCTGTCGCGGTTAATTCAGTAGGTTTCTCAATATCACAGCCACATACAGATTCTGAAAAAATATTAAGTTCTCTTAAATATCCACCACTAGCACCACTGAAGTAAAATTCAACATACTTTACTCCCGACACTTTAGGTATGTCCTTCTGTGACGAATTAGTTACAGTAATGTTTTGTGTTGATAAAACATTTAAATTAGAGTCATACAATTTAACAACTACTGGAGAGGAGTTACTTGTCACGTAGACTACAAATGATCTTACTGTAACTGGGGTTGATAGTCTTACTGCTACATGACCATTGTTACCCACATTAGTACCATTTTCAGGGTTTCCATCTGTCCACAATTGACGTGTAGGAGCTTCAGAAGCTGTGGAATATGTACCTGAAGCTAGGTTTACCGTCCCTGTAGTATAGTATATTGGCAGACCTTTCAAAAGACCTTCTGAAGTATAAGCAAAAGCAGAATTAACCGGCACAAGTAAAAAAATTAATACAGATAGCATTAGTAATGATAAATACTTTTTCAACTAAATCTCTCCCTCTATTTACATTTTTTATGTTAAGCACAAATAGTAGAATACAAATAATTACATGGAATGTCTAAACAAATTAACCCATATAATGTAATTTTAGTAATGAATTGAGTGTGTTTTTCGTAAACAAAAGGCAAAAGCCCTCAATTCCAACGGAAAGAGGGCTTACGACAATATAATTTATCCGGCCTTATACCTCAATCTTTCTATCAATCCGACCATCCAACACCGTGTTCAGGAAAGCAAGCTCTGAAGCCGTTAGCGTCTTGTCTACGATCTTCTGCATCCAGTCCCAATTGAGCTGGTCCGCATTATATGCTTTCCCCATCACTTGGTACAGCATATCCCATTGCCATTGTTCCAGTTTCATAGGCATGTTCGTTTCATCCTCCTCTATTTGTAACTCTTCCAAAATGTCGTATCTAGCCAATCCATTGCTTTCTATGATCGAAATCAGCTTCGTGGCATAACTAGGATCCGTTGCATAACCAGCTGCTTGAAGTGATTGTGCAGCACCTGCATAATCTAGTACGGAACATCTGTCGAAGAATCCGGCCTTTGTGTATCGGCTATTTTCTATTAGAAAGTTGCTATGATCGATTACACTGCCTTCCCAGCTGGAGTAAACACGAAAACCGTCTGTAACAGTTACAAAGGTTCCGTTAATGTATTCTTGTGTGGTAAACTCCTGTCCCGTACCTTTGATACCGAACAGATTGTAACCAGGGGCAGCAGCTCCCCAAGCGCTTTCTAATGCTCCTTGAGAAATCGTGATGCTAGCTAAAATACCGGTTCGCTTTTGCTCTGCTACAGCCATGGGTGCAAGTATGTCTATAAAATCCTGTGCCTTCACAGCTATCAACTCCATTTTTAATAGTTTATGCGGAACTGGAATTTTCCGAATCTTGCGATTGCCCTGGAGGTTTAATAGATTTATTCTGAATTTGCCCAGCTGCAGCCGACACTAGAAACGAATTAGCGAACGTCAAAGCGTACACTCTCCAGTCCGACCAACTGGCTCCTAATGCTAGCTGCGCAAGCAACAGAACAAAGTACGCTACGAAAACGGCGTATACATCTGTCGGTAAAGTGACATATCGATCAGCAAGGACTTTTGTATATTGCACAATAAAAAACGTCAACAAAGAAGCTCCTCCCATAGCGGAAAGAGCTTCCCATGTGAAAAATTGGCCGTCCATTAGTGCCCCACTCCTTTCCACAACAACCCGATACCTCCGACAATAAGGGCGGCAATTGCCGTCCTCCAGAGCCACGTTTGATTTTCTTCCAATGTGTCTAATCGTTTATGTGCAGCCTTTGTTGACTGCAATGCTTCATTCGCGATATCTCGGGCATTGATCATTAGATCAAGCTTGGTTTCAACTCGCGTTAATCGCTGTAGGATTTCTCCTGTTTCTTCATCGTGCATTTGATCACCAGCCTTTTCTTTGTATAAAAATAGCACCGATAGGCTCGGGGCATTTATTTAATCCATCTGAGGTGTTGCAATAATCATAGCTGCCTCGGGCTGTGTAATGAATGATTTAGTTACATAGGATTGAACCTTTGTTTCGTTGATACGCTTCATAACCCACATGTTCAATACGAAATCATACATGAGCTATTACCTCCTCTCTATGCTAGATCCATGAGAAATAAAATAGCGCTCTCCGTTGCTTGGAGGCGCTGTTCAAGTAGTGCTTTCTCATGTTCAAGTAAGTTGTATCTTTCCTCAAGTGAAGGGCCCTCCGGTTCAGGGTCAGGAGGAACATACTTTACCCATTCGCCATTAACCAGAGTATCAAAGAGGCTTACATCATCATTGTCATCAAGCAGGATCATTTTAGGGTCATCAAACTCGCCTGATAACTGCGACACGGCAATACAAACACCTGTGTCAAGGTTGATTTGTGCATATTTTGGCATCGTTGCCTACTCTCCTTTATTAGTAAAATTCGACTAATTCCCATGAATAACTTCCGGTGGGGTTAGTCGCGGTGATTCTTACTGTTGTCGAATTTAATAAATATGCACTCGCGAACATATCCCCATTTTGCGGTTTACTATTGTTGGTAAAAGTTAAAAACGATTTGTCCATATTTACAGCAGTTACCGTAATATCACCGCCACTCGAAACACCGCGTTGTACCTTTTTCACTCCCCCCACCGCCTTCCATGTGCCGCTATCATTCCATTCAAGCGCTCCGTTTCCGTTACTCCTTAAAAGTTGTTCCGTCCAAACCTTAAACGCCACATTGCCAAGACTCCATCCTCCAAATTTCAAATAGTTATCCGTGTCCATGCCAAAATAAGCAGCAAACGCGCCGTTTCTATGGAACGCCATATATGCCGCTGCTGCTGCACTTGAGTTAACCTCTATCGCAGGAACCCCGCTTACGTCTGAAATTCTGCCGCTTGCAAGGGCACTCCTGAAAATTCCTGTCATTTGGTCGCCGCCCTTATTAACAGGAATATACCCGTTATATGAGGATGCGTTGATGTTACCGCTCGGTTCCCTTGTCACTATCGTATCACCAGTAGCTGCGTAAAATGGAGCGAAACCACGTAACACATCAGCATCAAGTCCGCTTCCTGCTCCATCATTGGAACCTGTCCACACCGGAGAACTATTAGACCAAGTTATAGGGTTTGCTCCAGCTGTCGTAACATAAAACCTAGTCATGCCTGTGCTGGCATAGTTAACTTCCATCAAACAAGCTGCTTTTGATGTGTCATGTCTTTTCCAAGCACCAGCGTCATAATAGCAATTGGAACCGAAGTAACAAGCTTCCTTAGCGTCAATTTCAGCGAATGAAGTTGGAGAACTAATCCGACCAATACCGCTAAATGACAGCGGCCCAGTCATTTGTTCCAAACCATCTTTCGGCAAACTGGCATTTGCCCGTGTAAGCGCACTATTGGCTGTGGTCTGAGCTGTATTAGCTGCATTTGATGCGTTATCCACATCCTGCTTACGGGCAATATGGCTGTTTGCTGTGGGTGTTCCGACATTGGCTTGTCCGTTAGGATCACGTTGCATTATCGTACTGGCTGCGGCATTGGGAGTTGAGCCATGAGCAGTACTAGCGTTTCGATGCGTATCTACATCAATTCGTAAATTATCCAGATATGCACCATCTTGCAACAATAACCAATCTTGAATGCTATCCTTTGTCGTGTTGTCCGCTAAGTCCTGCGCCAAATTACTGACCACTGTAGCCATATTTGCCCCGTATTGTATGCTTACGTCTGTAGGGTTACATGTAATCCCATACTTATCTAAGGTGATGTACGTAACGTAGTAATCGGCTGTTGGGTCGTAGTCTACGGAAGTGACTTCGTACCGATGGAGCTTAAAAAAACTGTCATAAATTCTTGATCCCTTGGCTTGTAACAGTCCTTTGTTTACAGATAAAATATCTAAGCTACGGTACTTTAAAAGCGTCAACGGGGTATTTCCGTCATTGATCTTATAAGTTCCAGCAACGAGCTGCGGATTAGCTTTCTCCCTAACAATGATCCCACTACCAACCTCGATCTGGTTCCCACCCTCATGAAGCGCTATATCGCCCTCTACGGGGATTTCCTCGATAGTCGAAACTGACAACTGATATTGAAGCTTATACGGTGAGAAGTTGGGTGCAAGCATTGTAGGTAATGTACCTTGCATCGTGCTATACTGAGCGTTATTTGCACCATTCACACCGTCTAACCTATAAGTCCACCATTTAGTACCGCTGTTATATTTGTTTATTTGTGAGACACCATCACACATCTTCCATCCATTAAAGTAGGCTTGAATCTCGGCAGTACTAGGCGTGTACGTTTCGCCCCAGCCGCTTTCTGTGTCGGCAATGGTAATAAAATATTTCGATATACCGGCGTTATAAAATCTGAGGTCCGCTGATAATAACGACCCGCTATCAAACTTAATCATTGCCCCATCGTATTTCATGGTGCGTAGACTATCGTCACTATTACCGGATACGCCAATTAAATCAATCTTAACTCGCTTAAATCCGGTTGGATCTGAGTCAAACGTCCACGCCAAACTACCGTCCAAGTTCATACGCTTAAACCGCGATTCCTTATAATACTTGTTCCCCATCTTAGACAGCGAATCGTAAACTGATCCGTCTACACTGGATGCAAACTGCTGATTAGGGACATAGATGGATTGGTCTGATTTAGGTTCAAACGGCAAGGCAGTGGAGCCCAGATTGAGTATTGGATTGGTGAAAGTATAAGTTCCAACCCCCACAGTGTCATTCCCTAAAATGATAGATATAACGTCATTGTTCCCACTGTTAAACGTTATCAATTGTAAAGCAGAATATCCAAGTATAACGGTGTTAACCGCCTCATTATAAACAGCCATTCTACCATTATGCGCACATGATAGGGTATAGTTTGTGTTCCTAAGAACATTGACTTTTACACTACAATACTGTGAAACGGAAGTAGCATTAAGGGAATATTTGTAAGTCTCTGTCACTACTGCATTGGAGGGTACCATCCACTCGTTAAACGGAGGCAATAGGTTCTTCCCTGATTTAGTTACATACAGTCCATTCACATTAGCTATGCCTTCGGTGTATGGGTACTTGGCTGCAAGTTTATCCCCTGTAAATTCAGGATCAACGTCAATTTTGGCATAATCAGCAGCAGAAATTTCATAGAGTGACCAACTGGACGTATTAAGGTAATTGTCTCCTGCAGCACTTCCGTATACCGAGAGGTGCGAAGTCACGGCAATTTGGGCTGGAGTAAGTTTTAGATAGTGTCGTTTAAATCCATTTTTGGCACTACCATACGATGACCCTGAAATAGCACTACCATAAGCATACAAGTAATATGACGCCCAATTGGTATTCTTTATATCAGCTAAAAACAAATAGTGTTTTGTTTGATCTACAGTTGGAGTTAGCCTCCTAACAGATACTGTAGAACTGGATATTCCTGTCGGAATAAGTGCCTTTAAACTAGCAGCTCCATTAGAGTTAACAGTAGGGTCAACTGAGAGGACACCACCAGCGAACAGCCACCCACCGTTAAGAGAATCACCTCTACTCAAACGTTCAAAGAAGTTAACCAACGTCCTGCCACGCGCTCCCAAATCAACTGGACCCGCCTGGTCTGCATTGACAGCTTGCAAGCCGTAATTCAGGTTTGTGGTAAGCAACTGCGTGGTCTTCAGCTTCGCATCAACAGCGTCCACGGTATCTTTTCTAGCAATATCGGCAGCTGCTGCCGGTACAGCTACTTGTGCTCGGCCCGCTACATCACGCTGAATAATCGTATTAGCGGTTGCTGTTGACACGGCACCATGTATTCCGGTAGTAGCGTTGATGTGAGTATTTGCGGCTTCCAGTGTGGTTGCAGGAGCTGTTATCCAACTGCTTTTACCGGTGATTTGCCGAATCATTTTTCCGATGAAGCTAAACAAATTCGTGATAGTATTAGGCCCTGTACTTGGAGCTGCTGTATCATCAATAGTACGGTTTCCTATGACGATATCCGTTGCGGCTCCGTTAGCCAATTGTCCGCTACCAATGGTATTATCAGAGATTTTGGCCGCGGTAACCGATTTAGGTGCAAGTTTTGGCGTTGTAACGGATCCGTCTGGATGATCTAACACACTACCGTTTTTGTGGGTGTTAAATGACTGCAGTGTTGTAAAAACCAAGGATTGATTTATATTTGCATTTACATTCGTGGCATTTCCAACTATGGTGATTATATCTAGTTGCTTCTCAATAATTTCCGCGCCCCCAATAGCAGGGATATAATCTGCATTGGTACCGGCATTTGCATAACTATACAATATTTCACCTAAGTCCGGATCTTGTGCAAATAACCCGATTTCTCGGAAGGCAAACCCGGTTACTACGGTCTGATTCGATAAAGGAGCACCAATGGTATACGTACCGTCTGAGTTTGCCTGTTCTTTATTAATGGTTAATGTCATTTTTTGATTGACTAAGTTATTTAGGTCCAAGATAGATTGGCCAGAAAGAGATCCATCACCGATTGCAATTTTGGAAAATTGCAAGGTTACACCTAGTTGTGCTTTAATTTGAAGGTTTCTCCCTCTGTTAGTCATCACTAATCCGCCAAAAGCCCCCATTTACATCACCTGCCTAAACGTTATGTTGTCTCCAATATGCAGAACATTGCCGAAGTACAAAAACATCTCCTGATTATCAACCAATGAAATCTGATGAGACAAATGTGCCAATTTATTACGACGGATATAGTCTTCAATTACTGGCAGATTGAGTAAAGTACTCGGTGGAGCATTGAATTTAATGAGCAAAATAAAATTCATATAGTCTGCATCAAGTTCAACTTCGTAGCCTGTAAGGTAGCTTAAAGCATTTTCGAATTGAGCTTTATTTGTAGGACCACCGCGTTCCCACTGTTTCGCTATGATTCTTTTTCTTCGTTCTTCTGTGTTCATTGATCCGCCGTTATTCAGCCCAAGCATCATTTCTTTTTCGTCAAATGAGTCCTCTGAAGTCGAGACAGGCAGCTCCTTATTAATCTTTTCAACTATCTTCTTCCCTTCATACAAACCTACTGCTAGTACTTCAAGCAGGCGGTCCATCTCAGTTCCGTTATACTGGAACCATCTTCTAGGTAGTTGTCTTTTTAACTGTTGCTTAACCAGTTCAACACTACTCATCATGTCACCTCAGTCAGTGAAAAGATACCAGGAATAGCAAGTTCATCACCATCTATAACGATATCTAAAGCTGGGGATGTTATTGTAAAGTTAAAAACGCCCTCAATTCCGTTGATAGCTCCAACTAACTTGTTAAGACGGACCATTAGAGCTCCGTTCTCCTTATCAATAGCAACAGTCAATGCGTCAACTATCTTCGGTTTGATCAGCGTGAAGGTAAATTCCGAAAGTAATTTAACGGTTGCCGTCACATTTATCATGACAGGAGTCGGTCCTTTAACTAAAACATTGGCTCCCCCTGCAGGCGTTTTGGTATCTATATATCCTTGCACTTCTGTAATAAGCTCTGTTGTTGGTATTCCACTCGAACCTGTTATGATAACGTCAACTGTACCGTTTCCTCTAACCAACGGCATGCACCTTGCTGAAACTACACCTGTAACACGCTTGGCCCATATTTCATAATCCGTTGCAGTCCCGCCTTTTTCGATATTCCGAACTTCCTCCAGCAAGCGGGCGCGTAATACCTCATTGTCCTCTGTATCAGTACCTTCTTCTATAAGAGCAAGCACCTCTACTTTATCAACCCAGACCATACCGGAATACACTACTGAATTTGTTGTCAAATTGCCTATGACGCCTCCCTTAGAGCAGCGAGCCATAACTATAAGCTCAGTGGTTCCAGCTAAAAAGACAGGATCGGCCTCGTTCTCCTCACCTTCATTTTCTTTCATGACCAAAAAATCCACAGCGGCATTATCACCTGCAGCTTGTGTCGTGATTAAAGATCCGGAAGGAATTGTCTTATTTGCAGAAGCCGGCAGCGTTCTCTTTAGCTTATACCGTACAACAGCCTTCTTCTCTTGCTTGCGTCTAACTGTTGCCGACCTTTCTTCGCAGAGCCGATCCAAATCATTATCTACAGCTTGAAACAAATCATTTGCCTGATAAACACCTTTGGCGGCCACAACCGGGGCGTAAGCTGCATTACGAGCGGCAATAATTAAAGATTTAGCTAACCACTGATCGGGGAGATCCTGCAAAGTCTTTCCCGGACCGGCTAATGCTTCAACCATCACTTTTGTGATGCTATCTAATGTTGGGTATTGTACCGTCACATTAAATCCCCTCGCTTATCAAAATCTCAACCGGACGATTCTCAACATCGTAGACTGTTGTGGAGATGGTGACAGCGTCTTCCGATACAACGATCTGCACCGTGTCAACACGAATAACCCTCGCGTCCTGTTTCAAAGTCTCCGTCACCTCTCGCTGAATTTCCTGTGTTCGGGTTGGTGTTAATGCTTTACTGAGCAGTTTATATAAATTCGTACCATATTCGGGGTAACCGCGCAGCTCCCCCTTTTCACAGAGCAATCTCAAATACAATTGAGATCGTAAATTCTCAAGGTCGGACATCGTTGAAAGCTCGTTACCTATAAATGTAATATCCCTTTGTACTGGACTATAATAGATGTCCCTTCCCCCGCTCATCGGATCACCCCGATCAGAACATGTGACAGAGCATTCGATAAAGGAATGATAATGACCACTTTCCCTAGATCATCAGATTCTATTTGTACCGTTGACAAGCATTCAAAAACCGTTCCATCACTCAAAACCTTAAGCGGACTTATGTTTTGCAATGTCCCAGTACGCCCCATAGGAAGTGGAAACGGAATGACAAGTCCTTGACCATAACTTCCGTGACAAGGTACGACCAAACACTCGGATTCAACTAGAGATTCATTGGGAGGAATTAGGGACGGTAACCAACCCAGTTCCTGTCCCGAAGGCTCAATTACGGCTCTAACTTTAGCTGTTTCCGTTAAAATGCCTGTGATTTTCCCTAAACTGGCTTTATTCATTCCCTCACCCTTCCCTCGGTTTGCTTGATATAAACACAGTTGTGATAATGCCCTCTTTGGACTCGTTGTAAGAAACCTTAGTGCAGTAATAGTCCAACGATAGTCCTTGCCCCACACCAAATAGTGATATTCTCCGGTCAGTTTGAATTTCTGTATATTTCGGTATAAAGAGCTCCCCTACAACACCGAATTTGGTTAACTCGTGATAAATCGATCGAACCCTTTGCCTTAATTGTTCTTGGGACAATCCGCTTAAATAGCGTCGAACAATTTTTGCTGTCTCGCTTTCTTCCTCTGTCTTTTTCTTTTTGTCCGCCTTCTCATCACTGAACAGAAACTTTTCTTTCAAAACCTCTTCATCACTAAAAAGAAATCCATCTTTCTTTTTTGTTTTAGTTGCTTTCGTCTTGACTTTTGGCGCTCGGGGATAGTGCTCCACAATGGATCTTCCGTTAAAGTAGCTTCTTCCCTCAACAATAAGGTCCCGGGAATCTGAAGGCTCTCTTCGGATTGACCTGACTTCGCAGTCGACGCCATAGGTAAAGCTTAATGGCTCCAGCATTTGACCTGGGAGTTGGTCCGCCGGCCCAAAGAAACCTGCACTACCTGAAACACGAACAACAAAACCTTCCCACTCAGCCAACCAATTCAGAAGCTCCCAGTCGTTCTGATCTGTGTTGGTCGTTTGGGACTCGTCTGCATAGGCCCCAATTTGTCTGCTAGTTTCAGTGATCTGAGCTGTAATACCATGATAATTAAAAATGCTGTGTGCTACGGAAGATGCGGTTTGATTCTTAATAGTACGTGTTTCGCTTCTCTCAATCAGACGCCCAATTTTCCCACGCCCTGTTATTGTCACACTCTCTCCGTTCATATCAAAAGCCCATTCTGACGAATCCATTAATCCTTCAAGGAGTGTCACGCCGCTCAATTCGATTCTCACTGGTATGTCTTTGTCCGCAGCCAAGTTGGTTAATTGATTGCCGTTGGATGACATGATGTTAGTTCCGCCGACGAACCAGGGTGCACGAATGGAAAAATTGTCAGCCTCATCGAAGGCCGGGCGATCGATACTATATTCCTCCCAATCAATTAAAGTATCTTGTATGAACACCCTACCTAATAATGTTTCCACATGAAAACTAGGTTTCTGAATAATCATGCCCGGATCACCAACTTCATTCCTTCGGTTAACACGTCTGGATCGGTACCGATAGTATTTTTATTGTCCAGATAGATGTTCTCCCATTTGTCCCCATCACCGTTAAAGTAATGCTCCGCTATCATGACGAGATATTCCCCAGCAGCAACCGTGTGTGTTACAGGCTCGGTTTTTTTACCTTGCATCTGAGCATAGAGGGCTTCAATTGAGGCATCGACCTTCTTACCGTCAGGAATGAAGTCTTCCTTACTCAAATCACGTTTTACTGAGATCGAGAATTCTACCCAATTTTCTCTGTGCCATTTCCATATAAATTTTTCGATGAAGTAGTAAAGCTTGAAGGTATTGAACGTAACTTCTACACTTAGAGCAGCCTTTCGGTACCCATCAATCAATTGGGCTTTATGCATGGCATCTGTATTATTGAAAATACCTTCCCAAGAATGATCAAGCGTAGGAAAATCTCCACGGGGTTGATAATAGATTGCGCCACCCGGCAGTTCCCGCATCGGAAGCTTTTGCTCCCCACCAAATGGCCAGAATTCAGGAGCTGCGAGCCCTTCGAAGTTTACAAAACCAACTGTAAGCATTGTCTACACCATCCCTGGTTGATAGGTCGCATCATTAATGGCCCTACGTCGTTTAATATTCTCAACATGCCTTGGCAAGTCAGTACGTGACCACTCGTCAAGTTTTGGTTTCAACTGATTCCATGTATCGATTGGATCCTTGCTTCCATCTATGGTTACATGAAACTGAATGGCCCCTTCAGCCATGACAATAGAAGGTAGCCCGCTTGATCCCGATTTGCCAATTGATAAATTAGGATTAGGGACAGAAGCACCAGCTACCTGGCCTGATGCATTTTTAAGGAGATCAACGCTTCCCACCATTCCATCGGCAAACGCTCTCGCAAGGTTTTCACCCCATAAGTGATTCGTCCGAAGCGGACCTTTCTCCGTTGGCGAACTAACACCCAAATGCTCCCATACCCTCAATGCCAATCGATTAGAGGAATAGGTAACTTCTGGCTCACCCTGCTTCATTCCCATAGACATTGACTTGGCGAGATTTTTACCCCAATCTATTGCCTGAGCTGTCCACTTTTTATTGTCGATCCATTCTCCTAGGTTAGATCCAAGCCACCCACCTGCTGAAGCCCCAATAATACCTCCAAGAACTGTACCGGCTCCAGGAACAATGCTACCTAGCGCAGCGGCGAGAGCACCACCACCCCAAGCACCTGCTGTTGATAAAGCCATCTGTGCACCGTGTTGTTTAATTTCATTTTCAAGGTTGCCGCTGATGGTCGTTTCTATTAATTGTCCTGCTGTTAAAGCAATACCTACTGCACCAACACCTTTTAACGCTCCGCTTGCACCTCTAGGTATAAATCCGCTTGATGGTGTTTTTATATCAGAAGGGAGTTGCGTTGGTTTAGAGGGTGGCACTTTAAATTCAGTATTAGGTTGAATTGACTTTGGTAGGCTTGGTGGTTCTTTGATAGGACTTGTAACTGGAACACTTTTAGCGTTGCCTATCGATCCATTCTTTGTGGAACCCTTACCACCTTTTCCACCTTTGTTTCCCTTCTTATTAACTCCAGCCATATTTCCCCCAGGACCACCAACTTCCTGATAATTCACATAAACAGTCTTCTGCCATTTCTGGGCATTCAACCAAACGACAAATTGATCGACCTTCTTTCGATCAACATTTATTTTTATATTCTTAGAGTTCACCTTAATAAGCGACCTTGCAACTCCGTCCACTGATGTTTTGGCAAGCTGGGCAGATTGTCGAAGTTCATTGAAGTCTTTTTTAGTTCTGTCAGCCTGTCGACCAGCTTCATCCATGTTTTTATTCTTAGAAAAAGCAGTACCCCATACTAACTTGGTTTTCTGTAGAATAGCTAAGAGCCCGGTTGTCGCTCCTACTGCCATCAAAATGCCGGCAACAGCCGTACCACCAATAAAGAACACCTTGGATAAATCGGGATTATCCTGCATGGCTTTGGAGACATAAGCAAATTCATTGGTGATTTTGTCCAAGGCGTTTGCCGCCTTATCAAGCATCGGTGTACCCATAGATGTCTTGAAGTTATCCCAGGATTCCTGCACTCTTTGGATGGAGGCAGTGTATGTTTTATTAGCTTCTGCTGCTCGCTCTGTTAAGCTTAAAGAAGTCGCCATTTGCTCTCTTATTTCTTTCATACTACCTGCTCCGTCTTGTAAAAGAGCAGTGGCTGCCCGAGCACCCTCCTCACCAAACAAGACCTTCATGAATTCAGCGGTCCTCTGTGGATTTAATTTATCCGTTACGGTTTTAATCTTCTCGATGACCTGCTGCATAGGAAGAAGTTTACCGTCTGCGCCATAGAAGCTTTTAACACTGAGTCCGAACCTTTTTAGAGCGGATTGTGCTTTATCTGAAGGAGCTGCTAAAGCTAGCAGCATATTATTCAATGCCGTGCCCGCAGTGGATTCATCGACACCACGGGAGTTTAGAGATCCCAATGCAACAATTAAGTCCTGGTACTCTAATCCAAGATTTTTGGCAGTACCTCCGGCATACTTAAAACCGGTCGCCATGCTCTGTACTGTGGCCGAGGAAGCACCGTCTACTTTAACCATAACATCAGCAAGATCCTCGACTTGTTTTCCAGCCAGCTGATAAGCAGAAGCCATCTTCGAAACTGTCTCCGCCGTTTCTACTGGAGCCTGTTTCGATATCTGAGCGAGAAATAAAGTAGCTTTACCTGCACCGCTAAGTACGCTCTCCATGGCGACCCCGTTTTTTTGCAAGGTGTCAAAGGCCGCAAGAGCATCCTTTCTACCGAAAACAGTGTCATTACCGAGCTGTTGGGCCAGTATATCTGCTTGCTTTGTGATGAAGGACATCGCGTCGTCTTTGGTTGTAAACTTCATTTGAATGCCTAGACCCTTAGAATCAGCGATCTTCTGTGCCTGATCAATCACGTTTTGTACTGCTTTTACTGGAGCATTCGGAAGAATAGCTTGCCCAAATGCATTAGAACGAAACGAAGTCATGACATCCTGCAGCTTACCCGCAGAGTCTAGAGTGGACTGAGCTGCAGCACCCATAGTGGTTAAACCCGCTGCTCCCGCTGCGGTAGTCCCAAGTCCTAGGAATGATATCCGATCCAATTTTTCTAATTGCTTCCGAGTTTGCTCGCTTCTTTTATCAATCATATCGAATCGGTTTCCAACGCTATTTAATCCCCGGCTTACCCGATCCGTCAGACTCACAACTACACTAGCATTCATCAAAACTGAACCCGAAGCCAATTTACTCACCTCCACGTATAAGCGTGTTATCTCCATTAAGTTCAAAGGAAATAGGACGCATGGTAAGCGCCCTATTGGTTCAACGATTCAATTTCTTTAATTAATAACCTTCTTAAACTAACAGGCATCTGGAAAGCACTATTCCAATCGACCCCATGCACTAAGAGGTAGGCACATTCTCTGAGCCAGGGGCCGTATGCACGTTTCCCGAAGCATCATCCGATTGATCTGAACTTTCGAGCTTGACCATAAATTCTCCCAATTCAACACTCGAGAAATTTGAAAAGGCTATGATCAAAGATTTCTGATCTGTCGGAACCTCAATAGCCTTTCCATTCACGGAATCAGTTCTGAAAATAGCGTTAAGCATGCCTGCTTGAGTGATATAGGCAGCAGTAAATTTATTACTCGCATCTACCATCGGTACACTTAAAAAGCCTGACATTAGGAATTCAGAGTACGCCGATAATTCCCGAGTGATAACCTTCTTCCCAGTACTTAATGTATATTCAGCCATTAAACCTGATCCCTCCTCATTGCATGAATTTTAAAGCTGTATTTCCGAGCCTCATTCCCTTTATCCGCAGTCTTTTTGAAACCAGATATACGAACACCACCATCTGAAGAAAATTTCCATTGACGAACGGTTCCATCTGCAAACACTTCTTTAGTACGTACTTCGAGTTGAGGTAGCCGAGTATTGCTTCTATATGCTTGCTCAAAACGGTCAATCAAATCATCTACAGTTGGATCAACGATTTCTCCGTCAACACTAAGCTCCCACCCCATATGAACTACCCGAGTATGTTCGGCTGAATCACCCAGCGGATGTTTCTTTTTTTCTTCAGTTTTATGCTCCTCATCAAACTTCTCCGTTTCAATTTTAAATGGAGTTCCACCGGATTCAATGAAACTAATCGTTAAGTCCTTCCCTAACAATCCATCCTTAGCCATTTGACACCTCGCCTCCTCCTATAGCATTAGCTGCACTCAGCAGCCGGATTCGAATCTTATCTGCGATGTTATACAGGTCGATAACCAAGTCTTCAATCAACTCATCGATATTCCCTATCTCTTCAGGAGTAGTAAATTTAATCGTATAGGCTTGAATAATTTCCTCTCCAAGAGCCTTATCAAGGTAGCTGCGGCTGACCAATTCCGCATCTTCCAATAAGGACTTGGAAATATGCTTACTACGGTAAGGAGTCATGACAATGTAATAATCCTTCTCTAGTAAAGAAGTCACCCTCCTACGATAGGTCTGCTTAAACCTGGGATCACTATCCAAAGTAAAATCGCTCTTCATGCCATACACAAGCTGCCGTTCCGAATTCAACATTTGCCCCATACTAACGACCTGATTTGTGGTCAGGGTTTCAATATCGTCAGCTGACAACTCCACATCAATTCCAGATACATCAGCAAAACTAAAGCCTGCGGTGCCATCCTGAACAGGAGTCAAAATATGAGCAATAGCATCGTAGACCGCTACCGGCACAGTCCAATTTCTTGATTTGCTCCGGGCATGCCCAATACATAGATGCGCAAATTCTGTGTTGTAGGCTCCACGGTTTGTAATCGCAGCACTCACGCTCGTTCCTACAGCTAATGGCAAATACGCAAACCAGTTCATTAGTTCTGCTGCTACCCACATATGACCGTTCATCGTATCGGAAACATAAATATCGGTTACAACATCGGTTACTTCAACAGAGGTTTTAAGCAGCTCCAGACCACTCTTTTTGCCGGTTGAACTGTCCGTCGTCCCTTTATAGTGGGTTGCCGTTGGTGCGGTACCGTCCGAACCCCCGGTTAATTTTGTCGCTGCCAGTACCGCAGGATTGTTGTTTGGAGTAACCGTGGTACTTGACAAATTCTCCGCTGCGAACTCCTTAGAGAATTGATTTATACTGCTCGTAGCCATCGCAGGGCTAGTGAGATTATCATAAGTTTCCGTTTTGGTAGTGGGACCTTTCAAAACAATCTTAAATGTTCCAACCCCGGACCCAGCTAGAACCTCAACAGTACAATTGTTACCGTATAGTCCGGGCCCTTTGTAGCTTATTTTCAGTGTGTCCGCTGGAGTCCCCGCCTTGTCTTTTAAGGTAAGGGATGCAGCCCCAGCTCCCGCGCCGCGAACATTGACGCAGATGATTTTCTTCACACCGCGCTTAAACGCAGTCCATGCTGCCTTTGATCCGCTGTATTGTTCCGAAAAATCCCCCAATTTTTCAATAAATTCTGCATCGCCATTCACTGTAAGCACATCATTCACAGAGCCCTTTTGAAACTGGCCGATGATTCCCATCACTTTCCCTGAAATCCCCGCAGGTTTTTCATCTACCTTAGGGACTAATTCTTCAATGTATATATCGGGCGTATTGTATTGGTCCGCTGTTACACCGCCACGTAAAACCGGCATATAAATACCTCCTTTTATTCTTCTTTCCAAACATACGGATTCTGATGTACTTTCCACGCAGGGGATCCGCTGCTACTTACTGGCCCTCTCAACAACTCTCCTACCAACAGCTTCCCTTTTACATCAAATGTATGCTTTACGGAATACAGCAGTTTACCGTAGGTCTCAAAAGGCTGTGCTGCCGATTTGATGATCAGCGATTCCCCTGATCCGGATGGATCGTATTCACAATCGAACCGAACATGACGAACAATATGCTTTTGAAGCCATTGGGACCAACCGCGGAGATAAGGTACCGGATTGGGCACTTGCTCTGTGACCGTCATGTACAAGCCTACCGAACAGGTATATTCAAAGTTGCCTGCCTCATACCAAGCAAATACGCTACCAGCTGAATCTGTTCGTTTGTACTCTTCGTTTTTATCAATATGCTTATAAAGAGATTCAGCAATTCGGCGAATTCCGATACACGGATAAGAGGCAGCCTTTACTGCATTCGGACTGTAATCATAGACAGCCGCTGGTCTGCCGCTGAGAAACGGGTACCCGGCAACAATGCAGGTTAATGTGTCGTAGACAATCTCCAATTCATTCCGAATCATCCTCGGGTCACCCTCTTTAAAATACCGTCCCTCAGATCGTTGACAAAATGTTTATGAACCTCTTCTTTTAAAGCTGGACGCAGGTAAGGGCGCTCAGGAATTCCTCGTTCCTCATTTCCAAATTCATGCGTAGCGGCTTGGATAATGGGACTACCCACTTCAGATTGCAAGTGCCTGCGGTTGGTTTGCACCGTAATACTTGCACGTAACAATCCGTCATCGATTAAAGGAGCGTCAGAGTCTGTACCCGTAGCAGTATAAGCACCTTTCTTCTTGGCCCTTATGACGGCTTTCACATTTTTACGCAGCTTGCGTTGAACCGTCTTCTCCTTGAGCTTGGCCCATCCGTCTTGGTAGTGACCTAAGCGATTCTTCGCATTGGATACTACCCTAGTGGCCGTCTTATGGACACCGTCTGCCATGCCTTCATGCATTTGATCAGACATTTGATAAAGCTTCTTGGCGATATCAGCCAGACTATTCATTTCCATCAGCCCTTTCTCCTCTGCCTACATAGCAGATTACTTCCCCAAAAGCTCTGTAAGGAATCAGCTCAATCACCTGGTAAAGACGGGCATCCACCTTTATTATGGATGCCTCTTTGATAAGAGTATCTGGAGGTGCTACAATATCTACCGTCCCATCAGGCAAATCACCTGCCAATTCTAGCTGCAGTTTCAGAGTCAACCGTTTTAAGACAATGGTTTGGGACAATTCTGTAGTAATTGCCGCGATCACTTCACCTAACGCATTTTTAACGACATCCGCCTGCCCCATAAGGCGAACCTCAATTCCATGGTCGTTAAACACCTGGGCTATTTTTTTCTTAACTAAATCAATAGAAGCCATCGCATCACCCGAATGACATGTAGGGACCTGAGGTTTGATGCTGAACCCTTAACAAGTATTGTTTTTCAAATTCTGCTGCGGTTTTAAGGATTTCTCTGCTTACTTCCGATGTGTTCCTAGTGTCAATATCCAACACACCCTCCAACTTAAAAGAAATATACTCTTCAATTTTATTGGGATCTGATACGACAGCTCTCAGTGCATTAGCAGCAGCCATCCCCACCAAAGCAGGCACATCATAATGAGGGATAGTTTCAGCCATGTGCATTGCAGTATAAACGTATCTGATCGTTTCTTCCTGAATAGGAGCGTCCGAAAGAGTAAGGAACTTATTGTACCGGAAATACTCTTTTGGAAAGGATTCTAATTCAATGAGGTCGTCCGGTAATGTGTATTCGATCTGCTCTATATGCAATTCTAATTGACCTGGCTTTCCCCGCAGCGGCCTCCAGCGGCTATAATCATCAACAACGTTCTGGACCATCGGCTCAAGCTCATCCGGTTCCGCAGGAGTTTCTTCACTAGCAGGTTTAGGAAGGGCGAAAATTACCCCGCCCTTATCCCTAATCTGTGCTCGCACCAGTTGTATCAGCTTGTTCAAATCCGCCACGTCTCTTGGCCTCCTCTACGAAAACAGCGTACACTACCGCTTTTTCCTTACCACCAGTTGAAAAGTCAACGCCCCACTCCTCAAATTTCTCTTTTATTTGAGGAACCGTAATGTCTTCCAATTTGGGGATTTCAAAGATATTTTCGTTGATCGGATTACCTGTCGTGACAAATTCCACTTCTTCCTTCGCATCGTAAAAAGTTCCAGCAGCAATAAGCCGACCCTCAACGAAGATCGGCTTGCCCGTATTATTCAGTTTCATCACCATGAATGATTAGACCTCCTTAAGATCGATACAAGCGAATTGTACGCAATTGTTGTTTGATTGGTGTAATAGTAGCGTCGTCCATGAAAATGTACATTTCTTCGCCGCCGGTCAGCTCACTATTAGCATCGCGGGTTGGGAAAGGCCCCTTTGTCGTCATGCTGGTTCCGACACCGTATTTTGTGGCCAACCGCTGTCCCATCAGGATACGAGTATCTCCAGCCCCCCATGGTTCATTGTGCTCGTAAGCATCAATATTTTTAATTCGACCGACATAACCATTCGGCTGCAGCCCGGTACCGTTACGTTTAAATAATTCTGCAAATTGCTCGGCTTGAGAAACCTCATTCGAGATCGTTTCCGACATTAGCAGATAGTTTGGAGAATAGAACCTTGGTTCTGCGCCCATGAACGCTTTCTGAGTTCCAATAAGATGCACCAACTGATTATAATATTTGTCCGTTTCTACACCGTTGGGAACGGTTAAATCGAACAAAGCGATATTTGTTGCATAGCTGTAATCAACAGTGACTGCACCCGCACCAAGTGCCGTACCCAGGGTAATCTTACCGTTTTCGTAATCAATCACAGCACCACTTAGGCTGACCGGATTGCCAGCCAAGTACAACTTGATCGAGTTGATTGTCACGGCCTGTTTACCGCTCTGTGTCCAGTAATATGTCGTTCTCGGACGTACAACAGGTACATACGTGTTAGGTGAACCCGAGGTTCCTCCACGTAACAGGGTGATGACAGTGCGCCCCCCATCGATGTTCGGCGTTTCCCCTTTCTTTTCAACAGCTCCGTATTCATCGGAAGCAAATAGCATTTCATTATGAAGTCGCAAGGACAATTCTCGTTGCAAATCTTGGCTCAGATGATAGTTAAGCCTGCCGAGAATATCATAATTTAAGGGTCCAGATTGAAGTCGACGCATGGCTTCCAACGTTACTTCCGCAGCAAGCTTGCGCGCTTCTGCAGCAACATGCAGGAAGTCTAAAGATAGCTTCCCTTTAGCCATCGGTTGTTGTTCGCCGTTGTTCAAAGGACGGCTGTTAGAACGCTGATAGTTCTCCCTCGGGATCTCCATGAATTCTCCGCTGAAAGGAGTCACCTGAACGAATTGCAATGCAACAAGTGTCTGAAATGCTTGTTCAATGATTTGGCGATGGAAAGCCACTGCATTTAATACACTAGCCGTATTGGTAGAAGATGAAAAATCATCAGCAAATCGGGATAGGTTTTCTGCATTGGCTTTATCAAACTCACGCAATAGTCGATCCACAATAGGCTTGTTGATCTTTAACAGGTTTTCATCCTTCAAACCGGAAAAAGCAATATGAAAATCGTCAGATGCTTCTCGGAGCTTATCTGTAAATTCTCTCCAACCCTGCCCTTCCTGACCAAACTCCACCGCTCCATTTACACTCGCTTGACCATCTGTCAAGGGAGCATTCCGGTTGTAACCCATTGCCTTTAGCTTATCTTCAGCCACAAGCGATACCACAAAATCATACGCATCTGTGAACGTCTTTTCCGCAGCTTCCCTCGATGTTAAATCCACCTTAATACGGACCGTATCCTGCACATGAACGGGCAGCTTGCTCAATTTTGATTTCACATCTTCACTATCTAGATATGCTCGAGCTGCATCGGCAGCAGTTCGTTTATTCTGCTCATCTTTCATCACCTGAAGCTCTGCCTCCTGCGTTGTCGCTTTACGCTGCCCAACGATTGCATCACACATAGCTACTACTTCAACACTTATCCCTGCTTCGCCACGGATACGTAAAAGTTCAGCATCCGTCATTTTCATCAATTGCTCGAATGTATACACGTTGACATCATCTCCTTGGTTTGTTTGATTATCTGTAAATCCAATTCTTCGGCGGGCGGATTGCTCAGACGCATGAATCTCATCTAGTTGCATGATTTGGTAAAAGCGACGATAATAAGCCGAATCTACCGCGGAGCGATCCACAGCATCAAGTTCCATCTGCTCAACCTGAATACCGAGCCGTTTGATATCCACTACCGAATTCGACGCTTTGATTTTTTCGATCAAAGGGTCCACAGCATCAGAATAAGGTTGACTCTCTTCCTTTAGCAGCTCATTCATCTGGCTATCCGTTAGTGGTGTGATTGAACCTAAAGTATCCCTCACTGCTGGATCAAAGAGCGTATCAAATGCGAAAAGATCTATAAATGTGGCCACCGTAATTGTCTTCTGGCCAATTTTCCCGGGACGTCCGCGGCCGCCAGCCCGCATGGAGCAGCCAATCTTACCCTCAGCGTCGAGAATCGCCTGTAAGTCCTTCCCCTTAGCTGTGTCTAAAGTTTGGAAATCAAAAAAGACACCCCCCTGCTCATCTGGCAGATGAATGTCCAATATTTTGATGACCTGATTTTCGATCTTCGAGCGCCATGCAAGTTTTCCATCTGAGTCCGTATAAGACTCTGGATGGCCCGCCTCACCAAGCGCTCCTTTCCTAGCCTGTTTCCAACGCTTAATGGCATCTGTCATAATCAACCGCGGATACACACGATTATTACCATTAACCGCATCGACCTTAGTGCCAAGCATTCGATACGTTTTCTTACCTTGAACAAATCCAACGGACCCGCTATCCAGCATTTGAGCGCTGCCGATCGCTACATCGGAAAACTCAATTTCCAGCAGCTGCTGGTTGTCCAAGAATAGCATAACTGGTTCGTCTTGCACGAAATCACCCCTTTATTTTAGTATCGTTTTCCTATGAAATGCTTGCACTTCGGACAAGTACGCTCATCCCGGGTGACGAGAACAATAATATTTTCACCATCCGAAGAATAGGCGCAGCGGCATTCTGGATGCG
Source organism: Paenibacillus sp. GCM10027630 (assembly GCF_042676305.1). Lineage (NCBI taxonomy): Bacteria > Bacillati > Bacillota > Bacilli > Caryophanales > Paenibacillaceae > Paenibacillus > Paenibacillus sp. GCM10027630. The sequence goes on from NZ_JBHTGY010000097.1 coordinate 27,239, forward strand.
CCGGTAGCGCTGGGGCACTAGTCACATCATACCCAGCCTCAGCATAAATACGTTTGCCTGACTCGTTGTAGGCCCACATACTTTCAGTCCTTGCTATCATGCGGGCTCGATTTTTATATGCCTCTGCATAAACCTCTCCTAACGCGGCGCGCACAGCATTAATTAATTCATGTTTATCACCGGATAGATAACCTTGCGATAAGGCTTTCCGCAACTGTTTTTCTGTTGTTTCGTCAATGTTCTTAACCCTTGTTACAGATCGCTTTGAAAGATCATCAAGGATATCTTCTCGGTGAATGCCAAAATTAAGCCCGACTCTTGCCGCAGCGAGCTTCCCACCGACTTCTCCAGAATGTATATAGACATACCCCAATTCACTAGAATACTCGTCCCAGTCATCCTGCTGAATAGATGCCACTTCAGACATAAACCACTCGATCATTTCCTCATTCAAAAATGACTTCTCAGCTTCACCTTCGGCATCCGTAACTGTCTCTTCAAAGTTCAACTCAATCTGGCTTACTGCTCGTTGAATCCTTTTAAATCGAAGCTTCCACGTCCTTTCTGTTTTGGATTCTATCAGCTCCAGGTCCTTTAGGTGCTCATCGTCCCCTTCATCACCCCAAGACTCCCCCGAGTCGGTAACGACCTTGTTCACTTCATCCGCTTTGTCACCACCTTTCACTGCCAACTGCTCTTGCTGTTCTTTTTTCTCTTCCTCAAGAGCTAAAAGCATAAGCTCCGGATCCTCAACGTTGAAAATATGAGCAATAGCTAGAACAGCGGTACGTTGATCAATTAAGTGTGCATCCCGAGCCGTTTTAGTACGATTGACCACTTCATCTGGATCCTCTGTCCTAAGCTGACTGAAAGCAACGTCATAACTAATACCAGCCGTTTCAACATCAATACCATGTAGCAATAGTTCAAAATTAATGATAGCTCTCAGACCAGAAAAAGGACCACCGTCACCGTATTCCAGCAGATGACGAATATCCTCAATGGTATCGTAATACTCTTCTTTCTGGTCATCTAACACATCTCGATTGATATCTTCTGCAAAACCGATTAATCCCTTTGGTACAAGAGTACCGGTGTTCTGCTTGTTGAACAAATACTCGACATCACCGATTTTGTCTAGATTGCTATCACCATCGAGGTTTTTCACATCACCGAGGCCATTCATATAATAATCTGTCGTTGCCATATACTTACCGTTTACGATCGCATCTTTATGCTCAGTCTTATACTTCTCGACCACCTTCGGGTCACCAGGGTTATCTTTGTTTCCGATCATATGTGCTCTCCTTAGCGGCGCCCTTGTCTTTCGTCGCACGACCATATCATCATCAGCTGATGCGTTTTGCTTTGAGAGCTTTCGGATGGAGATGTATTGACTATTACCGTATAATCCACCACGGTACTTCCAACGAATATGGTTAATGGCCCAAAGTGGAAAATGGCGGTAAGCATTCTCTGGAATTACTGTTGTAAAAAACAGGCCGTTAAGAGGATCTATTTCAGAATAAGCACGATTCAGATCAATAAACTGTCCGAATTGGTCCTCATTTCGCTTCATGATAGCTGGCGGTGTTCGGCGAATACATTCGATCTTGGGCTGCCCCCCATAATCCTTAACCACCACATTTAAGAATAAGTCGCCATCCGCCGGCAGACGCGATGCCCATGTTTTAGCGTGAGCATCGACCTGACAACGTTTCATGAAATCATCAATGATCTGCTGCGCCTTATTTGCCACTTGTTGTCCTCTTACAGCTTTTGAACCTGTCTTGACTGCTTTCGATTGCTGATGCTTACCACTACCGGTTACCGTTACGAAAATGCCCCCACGCACTGCTTTTCGGGCTACTCGGTCGTTGGTTTCGTCAATCAGCGGATCCGCAAGAAGCATAAGTTCAACATCTCGGAGAGTAGCCCGCCTATTGGTCTCAACCTGCAGGCTACGATAGATAAAGTCAGTCTCTCGAATATCCTCAGTGTTGTGTGTGAACGGTGTTGCATCCGGGCGTAACTCTTCTTCCTTTTGAATTGTTACTTCTGGGGACCCTCTGCGAAATATAGTTGTAACCCGATTCCATAGACCCATGAACGTAACTCCTTTCTCTAAAGTGCATTAGCAATATCCTCAATCGAAACACTTGACGTTGTAACCATTGGAATCACCAATTTCTCGGACCAAAATGCAAGGACAACTGCGTCCGCTCGGTCTGGCGAATCTAGTCCTCGCTTTTTCATATCTTCTTTGCGCTCGAGCGAAATCTTCCCACGGCTCGTCATGCGATATTTACGTTGTGACAGCTGGGTGATTAAGCGTTCATCATTAGGCAATTCCACATCGATGTGCTCTCCCTGCAGGTGTTTAGAGAAACATTCCTGAAGGATGGTTCGAACGGCTGCCCACGCTTCAGTTCCCTTATTGTCGTAATGCTCTTCCTCATCATTGGTAGCCTTAGAACCGTTATTAACCGGGACAACCCGCCAATTCGATAACTCACCTTCTTGGATGACTTCGTTTAAACGATCCGTCACTCCACCACCAACACCGCTATCATCGACTTTGATTTCGACCTGCTTAAGCCAAGGAAACCTCTGCAGCATATCCTTCGCTATCGAAATGACCCAGCCTGCCGTTACCATCGTATCCTGCTTGTTGTAACATTTAAGGGAAAACACCTTCATACCTATACGCGGAGCAATAACCGTTTCATCATCACCGAAGCGCGCAACGTCCACACCAAGATGTAATGTATCGCCCTTAGCTTCTATGTGACCCGAAGCAGCCAGTTCTACCAACTCAAGTGCAATAAACGCATCAGCCTCAGCTTTAGGAAACTCACCATAAACCCGGACCCTGACAACATCGCTCTCAGCACCATATTTGTCGATAAGCATTTGAATGTTGCCTCGACTCGTTCGCTTGCTATCCCTGCTATCTACCTTGTGGGTCTTAAAGCGTGCTCGGTCTCGGTTGTGGGAATCGTAGAAAACTCCAGCCGTCCGTGTAGGGTTTCCACACATCAACAATTTGTTCTCCGGTCCGGTTAACGTACCGAGAATCGTCTCTAAAATCGGATCGGCGACGCCTGAAGCTTCATCCACGATGAAAAGCATGTAATCTTCGTGGAAGCCAGCCATGTTTTCAGGGCGCGTTGCCGTCCTGGCGGTTGCAAACCAGCGCTGCTCATGCCCTATCATGTAAACCTTGGTCTTGGTCCATTTAAGAAGGTTTTTGACCATAGAGTTTTCGAGCCACTTGGCGACCTCGGCCCATAGCACATCATGCAGTTGCTGCTTGGTCGGTGCCGTGCAAACTACTTTCGGATTAGGCCTACAGCAAAGGAACCAGATTACTAGCGTAGACTCGAAACCGGTCTTTCCTACCCCTTGGCCAGATCGCACACTGGTCATAGGATGTAAAGCGACGTCCATCATGGCATCCTTCTGCCAGTCGTCAGGCTCAAAACCGAGCATATCCTCAGCGAATGCAACAGGGTCATCCCAATATAGCTCAAGCAGCTCAGCAAGGTCAGATACGGCGTTAAAAGGTTTACTCATTGCCGCTCACCTCCGCCCGCTTGGCCTTGCGACGCTCCGCGATCTCCTTTAGGGCGTCAGTCCAGCTCTGGGTTGCTCCGGTTCCACCTTGTAGTTTCTGTAGCTCAATTTTCATCATTTCGATCCGAACCTGTTTCTCTTCATCAACAGCTTCCATACGGTACTTCAGATCAATCCATTTGGCCTTCTTGTCCTGGATGCGAGTTAATGATTCCTCGTGAGCAAGAATATCATCGATAAGTCGCTTTTCTGTTTCTTCAAGCTCTGTTGTCACCATTTCCTGTCGTTCTCGAACAATGATTGATGTTTTCCCTGTCTTCTCGTCATGAATTTGTACAGGATCCTTAACTGTAACCCGCTGCTGTAGAACGCGCCTTCCCTTTTCGGTTAACCCATTCATTAACTTTTGTATCCGGAGCAGCATCCTTCGTTCTCGCATTGAAGCCAGCTTAATTCCTTCATCCACTTGAATGAACGGGTCGGTATCAATCTGTTCATACAAAAGACGCTCATCGTCTTCGAGAGCGTCTAGCCATATCGTTTCATATTCACCTGTTTTGAGGGCTTTCTTATTACGGAATGGCCCGCCATGTCCTCCCCGGTTACCCTTGGCATTTTGGTTTCCTTTAGGAGCCCCGCCGTTGTTGCCTAGAGCATTCTTATTACCTTTCGGCGCACCCGGACGTTTAGTAACGTTACCTTTCGTTTCATTAGTAACGTTACTATTCAGAACGGCTTCCCATTGGTCTTGTGACTTCCACTTTCTTATCTGTGTTTCCCCTAAATTAAGAGCAGCAGCAATGTCCTTAAGCTTCTTTTCGCCGCCGCTGTCCAGCCACATTTGTTTAGCTTTATCACGATCAGGGCTTCTCTCACGAGCCACTACATACCACCACCCCCATTTGTTATTCATTACCATATGTGCTATTATTAGCTTAATGTTGTTCGTTTTACTCGATTCCCGACGGCTTGGAAAAGCCGCCTATGGTTAGGGTCCTAGCAATCTTTAAACGTATCGGGGGGATGGGAATGAACATAATCAAATCCATTAAATTTAAAGGCTTTGACATAAGATTACCTTTCTTGTCACTTAAGTTTGAAACGACCGCTATTCAATCCGCTAGGACCTCGGGTAAAGCGAATAACTAACACCACTGAAAAGTGGTGTTTTTTTATATTTCTTCTTTCTGTAGCTCCAGATCAATCTCAATCAACTTCTTCAAATCATCTACCGTCTTGATTTCAATTCTCCCATCCTGAAAGTCCTTCACCCACCGAGCAATGCCGGCTTGTACGATTTTCCGGTATTTGGACTTTGACTCAAGGATGCCTTGAATAACTTCTATTTCATGTTGTAAAAGCAGATCATCATTTTTACTGTTCGTATTTTCATTAGACAATTGCGAACACCCCGCAGTTCCGTTACAATGGATATGAGATCGTGCGTTCGATTCCGTGGCCACGGCTATCACGATCTCACCGGGGGGTGTCCCGGTGGCTAAGGGGGCGTTGATGCGCCCTCTTTTTCTTTACGCTGCCGATTCAGCCCGAAACAAAAGAACCGGCTCTACGCCCGTTGCTTCGAGGTACCTCTTTTGGATTACATCACAGAAGATCGGATCGAGCTCCATGGTCCGACAATCACGCTCTGTTTGTTCACAGGTCATAAGCGTTGAACCGCTGCCTCCGAATAGGTCGAGTACAATATCACCGCGCTGACTACTGTTTCTAATTGGAATAGCAAGAAGTTCAAGCGGCTTCTGTGTGGGATGAACATACTTGGTCACATCACCACGAGATACTTCCCAGATAGTCTCAGGTTCTGAGTTCTCAACTGGCAGCCCCGCCTTCCAAACCGTCGTTTGTTTTCGATCACCATACCACGCAGGCGACTTTCCTTTTAAATGCGCATAGAAGATAGGCTCATGCTTGTACTTATACTGAGCAAAACCGAAGGAGAATGCGTTCTTTACCCAGATACACTGAGTACGCACCACGATGCCGGCTTCGTTCATTGCATCTTCAAATTCGCGTTGATAAGAAGAAGGGTGAAAAATATAAATAGCAGCTGTCAGGTTCATTACTGCAGCATAGCTCCCAAAGACTGCATTCAAAAACCCCTTGAACTGCTCTGCTGGCATATCATCATTCATGATAGTGTCCCGGCCGTCAGCGGCCAACCTTATTGAATCGCTTTTAAATGCTACGTTATATGGTGGGTCCGTCACAACCAGCGCAGCCTTGTCTCCTGCCATGAGCTTCTGCACATCCTCTAGCTTGGTTGCATCACCACAGACTAATAGATGCCTGCCGAGCTGCCATACATCGCCGTATCGGGTCTCTGGCTCCTTTATCTCATCCAACGCGCCTTGAATGTCAAAGTCATCTTCTATGACAGGCGGATCAATATCCGTATTGGCCGGCAGGCCCTGGAGAAGGTTGTCGAGCTCGGCAGCCTGATAACCGGTTTGAAGCGCAATCTCCTCGAGAGAAAAGTGAGTCGAGAGCTCCTCCAATAAAGATGCAAGCAGCTCTTCATTGGTGTAGCCCCGAAGATGCCCCAGGCTTACGGTTAGTAGCTTTGCCTCTTCTTGGCTCGATTCCACGATGACACAAACGATTTCGTTTAGGCCTGCTTCGCCGGCAGCCCGCCAGCGCTTCTCACCTTTGATGATGGTCATATCAGACCGGACTAGAATCGGCTGCAGCACCCCATGTTTACGGATACTCTCCACCAACGATTTATATATGTAATCATCCATTTCATTGGGGTTCCAACCGTTGGGCTGAAGCTGACTGAGTCGTAGTGTTTCTATTCTCAATATTACACCTCCATAATGTTAAGTTGGTTTTGGGCAAAAGAAAAAGCACCGGTTAGGGTGCTTATCTTTTCTTTGTTTGAGGAACGCCGATTAAATAATTTTGAACAGTCCATTTATGAGTTGGGTTTTTCTCTCTGCCTGGCTTAATACATTGGTGCTGAAACACTTTATCAACGGAATGACCATTACTTATTAAATAACGACCAATAGCTTGTCTTGCTTCCTTTAATCCTCCGATATTAATCAACCCATTGATTTCATAAATTAGCTTGCAATTCCCATTATTGCATTCATATACCTTATAATCACCGGTCTCTTTCGAACCTTCTGTTTTGAAGTGATAGTTTAACATGATATATTCCTCCTGTGATTCAAAGAATATATTCATTATACTGCTAATAAAGAGTCCTTTTAGAAAGGTTTCAATAAATTTTATAAATTATTTGTTTGTACACAAATTTGTTTAGAGCAAAATTGTTTCAATCCGTCCCACTTCCCCCAAACACAACCTTTACACTGCTCCGGTTGCTTCGGTGGTTCCTTATCAACTAACCTCTTTAATCTCACTCCAGTTCCCTCCCCTGCCACTAATATGGATGAATGACCCAGCACAGCAAAAAGGACGCCTCTGGCGCCCCTCGCTGAACGTATCCAACTGTTTCTTTCAAATTCCACAATATCAATATATCACCTCCTACACCAAACGCTCACCGAATAACATTCGTTTTTTATTCTCTTTCTCTTCGCCTTTTTCAATTCGCAATTACTTCTTTAGGCGCCACGTAAACCTCCAAACACAAAGCAAAAGCCAGCTTGTATATCGCTCTCGATTTCAGTTCGTAATACTTGGTTGACCCTATGTGGATCTCGTTATATACGTTATAATCAAAAACCTCGTCATCCTCCATATACCGCATTTCAATGATTTTACGCTCCGTCCGTCCAAGCCTAGCTACAGCCCGGTCCACTTGCTCTTGTTGTTCTTTCATCCGGTTCTCGGTATCAACGTTATATACAGCAGCATTTTCAGCAGCCCTTGATATGATATTTGTAGAACCGCCCTCTCTCAACTCGTACGAGGCTGTCATCTTAGTTTCGCGGCGTACAAACCCCAATTGCTTATAGATGCGGGCAGACTCTAAGCGCTCCTCTACAGCCTGCCGCGTTGCTTCTCTATCTATTTCCCATGGAAAAGTTAATTGTCCCATTCCCCAACACCATCCCCTATGATATAGTGGTGATTGGAACACATATTCCCCAGCGCCTCCGACCAAGGTACACGCTGGGGAATTTCTTTATTTATTTACTATCGAAGATTGTTCTTCTACTTCTATTTCTTCATTAGTTTCGACCACATATCCATCTGGTGTTTGTTCGCTAATTGCAACGATCACTCCATTTGCATCTCTTTTAATAAATAATAATTCCTGTTTCCATTGCATAAGTTCATTCCTCCATGTATTTCAGAATCTGATTTTGAAACATTCATTTAACCTAAAGCGTAAATAATAGTAAGGAGTTGATGATTATGATAATTTTCTATTTTCTTTTCGTCTTAATGGCGATACTCAATATTTTCTTTCCTAAATTCGGATGGTATATGAGGTATGGATGGATGGTTAAAGGTGAGTCTGAGCCAAGTGACGCTTATGTTCTTATGAGCCGGATTAGTAGCATTATTATTTTAATCGTCTTTCTGTTTGTCATCTCCCCATTCTTTTTTAACTGAACCTTATTTCAAGGTATTACATCGCCTCAATATTCAAATTGTGTTTTTGATTCATTTTGAACCCTCCCTTGTATTTCCGTATTCAAAGCTGTCCGTAAGGCACGGAACCATTAAAATCACTTGCAACTTCCCATTGTCTAAACCACATCGGGGCAATTTTAGTAAAAACCGCATTGTGTTCCTCTGAATTATTTACTGTCCACGAAATCGTGTATGATGTGTAATCGTTCAATCGATCTTTTTTCCAAAATCCTCTGAACTCGTATGTTTCTTTACTGCGCTGCCCGACCTTCCAATTTTCGATCTTGTTGTCCAATAGCAATACACTTGCGTGAATTACATGGGGATAGGTATCAACCCAATGCTTTAGTGGAGGGCGACGTGGTGGAGGATATAAGAGGTTGTTTAGCTCCTCCATTCGCCATTGAATATCTTTTTCATCCCATGACTCGTTCCAATCATAAAACCAGTAGAATAGGAGCTTCGTATACCCCTGTTGCCCGATCCGGTATTTTATTCCCGCAATCTCCCAAAACTTCATGCGGCACCTCCCAAGTTCCTCAATATTCAGCGAATGTTCATCATTCGATACGAAAGATTTTCTCCTTACAGTTAAGACAAAAAGCATATTTGCTAATGTAGGTATGCTCTAGATGGTCGTACATATCCCCGTTGTCGGCTTCGCTACCATCAAAATTTTGCCTAAAAATAATTTTTCCTTTTACAGATTGCTTGACATAATATCCTTCATTTGATTGGCATTTCGGGCAACATTTCAGGTTCGATACCAATGTGCATTTTCACCTCAAGTCATTCAATATTCATGAATTTCCGTAAAAATAAAAATGCCGCTGCTGTCCATTGAACAGTGCGGCATTTTTTTATTTTTGATTTACGAAAATCGGTTTAAAGGTGACGATTGTTCCAAGTGGGTAACTGGAACCTTGTTCGTGTTCAAAAACAGCGGACGACTCAAAAATGCTTTCACCCGGGTAAATCTCCCGAGAAATCTCATTCCCTTCCGCATCCGTCACTGTTACTTCGAAGTATCTGATCACTCTTTTCATTTGACACCCCACCTAGTTCATTATGGAAAAATAATACATCATTATGCCGCACTATTCAATTTTCAATGATCAAGTCTTTCTTTATTCAGCGAATGTTCATCAAAAAAGCGCCATCTGTAATTGAGTGCCAGCAGCTGCTAATGCTTCAGGCATTCGTTCGGGCTTTAACTGTAGGGCGAGTAATCCGCCCTTTGTCTCGCCGGCGTATTCAAAACCTGCCATCATCCAAGTCCTGCCCCATGTTTCTTTGCCGCGAACCATTATTGGTTTAACTTTTTTGCGGTCGATAAAAGTAATGAGTCCCATTTCGGGCGGTTCCCCGAAATATGCTCTGGTAGCAGCCACGGCTTGCGTAATCATTTCCGACGCTACGCCAGCTCCTTCATTCCGAAAGGCTGAGCAAACCCAAGCGCCTGCCCATTCGTGCTTGACGTATTCCGCGAACGGATATGATGTGACCCATAGAGCTCGGCCCGCATCGTTTTCTGTGTACAAGACGAGGCAGCGGCCGGGCGGGACAAACTGCGGCGAACCTATCTTTTGGCGGTTATAGTGCCTGTCTGCAATAAGCCTGGCTTTAGTGTCGGCTCTGTGCGATAGTTCCCAAATCATCCTGTCTCCCTCCTCATAATTGGAAGGAGCAGCTTATGCCGCCCCGTCTTTCCCCTTCATTGCTTCTTTCACTTTCTTTTTGTATTTATTCCAAGCCGTTTGCAGTGTCGTTGATGGAATTTTCAAGCTCTGTGCAATTTCCATCCAAGTCTCCCCAGCCTTTTTACGTTTCAGGAGTCCTGGGAAGTCAAATTGGATATCTTCAAAGGATGGGCTATTCTTCAAGATAAATCCCTCAACATCTTCCGGATTACTTTCAGCTTGTCCAGAACCCGAATTATCCTTGGATTGATCTGAATCTCCACTGCCGTCCGTTTGTCGTACAACATCGTCTGGATTCTGGTTGGATCCTTCCGGATTACTACCGTCTTCTTGTTTGGATCCGTCCTGTTCATTACCCTCTTTAGCAACAGCTTGCTCATCTGTAGTATCAGCACGTCCGTTTTCTTGGCCTTCCTTCCACTCATGCCACTTCATAGCAAGAGGTGCCACGCGCTTACGGTATTCGTCCATGATGACTGAAAACTCTCCTAGGGAGATATTTAATTCATAAGCGATTTTTGCATAAGTAACACCATCGCTAACACGAGAAAGAATATGTGGGAAGTCATATGTCATATCCTCATAAATCGGGGCTAGTCCACTCCGGATAAACTCATCGATCTTAATGAGATCAGTTTCAACATTCTCCTCTTTGACTGGAATTTGCTCTTTTGGCAGACCCAATTCTGCTTCGAGTTGCTCCCCTTCAGGCCTCGCTACCTCTGAAACAATGCCTGTTTCATCGACTTTGTACTCTCGGATCGGCTTGTTCGTTTTCGCATTGATCTCCACTTTGTACGAGACAATTGTGCTTTCCAAGGAAAAGCGCACGTTCTTTTCAATCATCTTACGAAGGTGAAAATAATCCTCTTTATTATCCAGATCTTCCGAAATCTCAATCTGCAGAAGCAACTTTCCGCCTTTCTTCATATTGGCATTGACCAAAACTCCCTCTGCTTCAATGTAACTCACGCCTATCATCCTCTCAGTTTTTTTATTACATCCCTTTGAAATGGTTTTAACTTTAGTGACTCATGCATTCCTCGAGCAATTTGAGCGAGTATGAAAGCATCCCGGACGTTATCACTGCTGTTCTTAAAACCCCAAAGTTCAAAAATCGGGATGATCAGCTCCGGTTTGCCGACATTTCCTTTGCACCCTGCATAATTCTTCAGCTGACCTGTTGAAACTTCGGTGTAATTGATCCCGCGGTGCCACAAGCCCAGCCTAACGCCCCAACCTATTCCACCTAGCATTGCCATACGATTGGCCTGCGCATAAGCAAAATCTTCAATGCAGATCACGTCATCATCGTTGATGCGGCCAATCACTTTGTCAATGAGGTTCGCCATTCGTGTCGGATCCTTACCTGGAACTTCAATTTCTTCGGCTGCCCAAATCTCACCTTCTTCATCAATCCGAACAAATCCGGTTTTCGTAGAAGTGTCTAATCCTACATAATTTGGCATCCTATACTGCCCTCACGCATCTAACGGGTCCACGCTGCGTTCGTTTGCTGCACATGATGTAGTTCTCATTCAATACATAAACCTCGCCCAACTCCTTGTTGGCTTTGCCGATGACGATATATTTGTGTTTGGTTTGAAACATAGGGTCTAACCTTCGCATATGGATGAACTCCTTCCAGTAGGTCGGTCTTTGAAATGGATCGGAGCCTTTCTCAGTTCTCCATATGAATCCCTTGGCGGTGTGTAGACTCCATATTTAACTCGCTCCTCATCTGTCATTTGGCGAAACGTTATTGGACTTGCTATAGCTGGTAGCGAAGTTGGTCTTTCATAGGTTGCCTGCAATTCTGTTAATTTTGTCTTCCTCTTCAACGCCTGACCCTTGGCCCTTCGTTTTCGAATCGGCCACTGATCGGGATTCTTCTTCCGCTCACGCTTGATCACTTCGTAAATTTGAGATTCATTGATGCAAAAATGATCTGCCATTTCACCAATGGCTGCTCCCGATACATACATTTCATTTAGATGCTCCACGTTAACGCAGATGCGCTCTTCCTGAGCTTTCCGTTTCGTCACTTGGGATACACCGCCTTTATCTTGTGATTTTCCCTGCGGTACCGGGGCATCACCCGGCGTTGAAGCTCGGCCACCGCCTCATATCGATCATCCAGTTGGGCTCCAAGCTCGTGAAATGCTATGGTCAACAGTTGCGAGGTTGTTGCCTCTTTCCAGTTCAGGGGCTGATTCATCCGGATCTCCTCCGCATATCAGGAATGTTTTTACCGCTCTTTTTTGGCGGCGGTGTCGATTCTTGATGTGTACGATCTAAGGAAACGAATTTATTAAAGTTTTTCAGGAAAGCCAGCTCAACCGTTCCAACAGGACCGTTCCGCTGCTTTGCAATGATAATTTCGATGATATTCTTTTTCTCAGTCTCCTTGTCGTAATAGTCATCGCGGTAAAGAAAAGCGACAATATCGGCATCTTGCTCAATCGAACCGGATTCCCTTAAGTCCGACATCATGGGCCGCTTGTCTTGCCTTTGCTCTACGCCACGGCTGAGCTGGGACAACGCAACGACCGGTACATCCAATTCCCTGGCTATTTGCTTTAAAGTACGTGAGATTTTGGATATCTCTTGCTGCCGGTTCTCAGAGCGGCCAGCAGCCGAAATGAGTTGCAAGTAGTCAATCAAAATCAGCCCTAGACTGCCTGACTCCTTTTTCAGCTTGCGGCATCGGGATCGGATTTCGTTCACTGTAATTGATGGGCTATCATCGATGTAAATATTTGCGTCTGATAGCACCCCAATTGCCATCGTCATCTTCTGCCAATCCTCGCCTTCCAAACGCCCGGTCCGCAGCCGGCTGGCATCCACATTACCCTCGGCAGATATCATCCGCTGTACAAGCTGCTCGGCACCCATCTCCAGACTAAAGACTGCGATCGATTCTCCAGAAGTCTTGCCGGCACTCTGGCCAATGTTAAGTGCAAAGGCTGTCTTCCCAACAGAAGGGCGTGCACCAACGATGATCAAATCCTGACGTTGAAACCCCGAGGTCATCTTATCCAGATCATCGTATCCAGATCGAATGCCGGTAATTCCTCCGGTTGAGGGATTTGTATAACTATGGTCAACCTTGTCATAAACCTTCATGGCCGTTTCTCTGAAAGTCTTAAACCCGCCCTTTTTACTAGTGGATCGCTCAGCGACCTCCTCCGCAACGACTTGAGCTTGTTCTGCCATTTCCTCGGCTGTCAGATCGCTATTATCGTAAATGCGTTTCATACCGGAGCGCGTCTTCCGATCCAACGAAGCATCCAAGATCAACTTGGCATAATAATCAACATTTGCTGCTGTCGGTACTGCATTTGCAAGTTCAGATAAGTACTTGAATCCACCGATATACTCCAGCTGTTGCCGGCGCCTGATATGGTCTGTGATCGTAATCAAGTCGATCGGTGTTTCTGTGTCAGCAGCATCCCATAACTCCAGCATCGACTCGAAAATAATTCGGTTTGCTGCTTGGAAGAAATCCTCCGGTATTAGCCGCTCCATGACAATTATGATTGAATCGTTCTCCAGTAAGACAGCTCCGAGCACCGCTTGCTCCGCCTCTAGCTGTTTCGCAAAATCAATTGACTCGATCTCGTTTGGCATATTCACGCAGCGCCTCCGCTCGCTCCTCCGATGGCAACCGGAATATGGCTATTATTTCTTCAGGCGGACCTACAGCCGTTTGTTTCCACTCATCCAACTTGGTTATATATTGCTGAGCAGAATCACGTAATTCCGCATGATACATAGCAAGCTGCGCAGATTCGGGCTCCAGCATCGCGATTTCGGACGGTACCGGAGGGAATTTGACAGTTAAGATATGCGCTCGCAGGTTCCGCTGCGCTAATTCAAATGGCGTTTCCTTCAAAACATCCTGCCACACAGCAACCTTGTCGTCATCGTAATCAAAGCCGTTGTATGTGTTCTGGATGACTAGGAAAAGCTTCCTCACTTCGCTCTCGTTCACGCTCCTCAGCCTCCTTGATTTTTCGTTTTGCTTCTTCGTTTCGTAGCTGCAGATTACTTTTCCGAACAACTCCAAGGGGGACCGCTACAGTCGGGGCTGGCTTATCGGTTATGGGCTGTTGGTTTTTCCAAGCCTTATAAATCGGCTTTTCGTAATACAGGAAAGAGCTGATGTCTTCGCCCCCGGCTTTACGTTCGACGAAGACCTCATGCATGACCTGGATGATAAAGGGTGACGGGACACCCCCGGCGATCATCTGGTTCATAAGCGCTCTTTCACGCTGCGTAACATTACGATCAGATTTTGTATGGATTTCACAAAAAGCATCTAAAACTTGAATCATCAAATCTGATTTTGAATCATCTGAAATTTTAGAGCTCGGATCACTAACATCAACAACATCATTTAATATCTTTGTAATATCTTTATTAGATCGGAAGTTTTCTTCCGGGTGATCGGAAGTTTCTTTCCGGTCTGGATCGGAAGTTTTCTTCCGCTCTGGATCAGATAGGAAGTTTTCTTCCGGTCTGATTTTGTATTTTTTGGAGTTCTTTACGGTGAAAATCAGGCCGTAAGGAGCCCGGGTTACACGAATATATTCATATTTTTCTAAGTCCTTGATCCATGATCGAATGGTTCTCTCAGTCACACCAAACCGTTCTGACAGGTCGGTAAGCTTCACTGGCTTATTCCCTAGTACAATGCCCCACGTTACCCCATCCTTCTCTACATCCTTGGTCGTGGAGCTAATGCACCACAGGAACAACCACACTGCGTTGCCTATTCGGTTATAGTGTTTGGGCTCCAATAAACCAGAGAATATAGGAAAGGGGTAGCTTTGAGGCATTGTGTCAACTCCCAGCCTGCTTGTTTCGTCTGTCCTCACATATTACGAAAGGATCCTCGAGTCGTAAGGGATGCCATCCGGGATAGCCTGCATTCAGGTAAGAAAGCAAACGTTGCTTAAATTGCACTTTGTTTGTCTCCCTAAGCTTCCAAATCACTCGAGCGATCATTATTTTGGTAGGTGGGACATCGATCATGCGATCTTAACTTGTGCTTCTTCTAATTCATTGTGTACATGTATCAATTGATCAAAAACAGCCTGCGCCTCTTCTATGTGAGTAATAACCAGCACCTTTTTGAACCGATCAGCGACCGACTTGATCGCCTCAAGTACAAGCGCACGATGCTCTCCGTCTTGACTGCCTAGCCCTTCATCAATCGTAAGCCATTCCACTTTGCTACCTGCTCTACGTGCCAGCAACTCTGCTAGAGCGAAACGAATCGCGTAATCAATACGGAGTTGTTCTCCACCAGAAAACGTCTCGTACGGCCGCTCAGAGGTCCAGTCACCAATCATAATATCCAGCGTTTCCGTAATACCATCGCGGCTCTTTAGCTCCCGCTGCGTTTCAAAACGGATATAGTGCTTACCTTTACTCATCTGACCGAGGATATCATTGGCAATGACCTCAAGTTCTGGTACCGCATTTTCAATAATTAATGCTGGAATACCATCGCGACCAAATGCCCGTATGAGGGTTTGGTACCGGGACCATTGCTTAGCCTTAGGTTCCAGCTCCGCGCTCAGTCGCTGCCGAAGTTGTTCATCCTTCTCTAACGGGGCCAGCTCCGACTTCAAACCGCCAATCTGTCCGATAAGAATGTTTTGTTGCTCTCGAAGAGCTGTAAGCTCCGTCTCCATAGCCGGTGCTTTGGCTTGTTCATTATCCAAATCAATAATCTCAATTGTGAGAACCGAGCGAGCCAGTTCAGTTTCATCAAGATGAGAATTTTTTTTAAGAAGTTCACGATCAATCGCAGAAACGCGATCATCTACGTTATTTTTAATTACTCTCGCAGCAGCCAACTCATCTTTTAAAGCAGCCCATGCCTGTAATTTAGTAACACGCTGCTGAAGACTTAGAAGCGGTGACAAGACTTCTTGAATGGTTAGGAGCTCCACTTGCAACCTCTCTTGTTTGCCTATCAGCTCCTGCTGCTGATCTGTAAGATGCTTGAATTGCTCCTGTATTGATGAAAGCAATTCCTCTTTTGTTTGCAATTGAGCAGCCTGCTCTGCCAATGGCTGGAGCTCATCAACGCGACGTTTAAGGGTACGGTGAGCAGTGTATTCATACCCTAGCTCCTGTTGTTTTTTCTCAAGATCTGTTAAATTCGTTTCAATTTGTCCAAGTATGGAACGGTCCATCGCTGCCAGCAATGCACGTTTTTCTACAAGCGTCTGCTTAGCCTCCTGTGCATCACCTAGGAACCGGCAAGCCGCTTTGTCCACATCAATACAATTGGAGTCTTCCAGCATGCCTGCTTTGTTTTCCAACGTCTTGATCTCAGCGGTTAGCAGTTGCTCGGTTGTACTTATACGTGTCCGTTCAGCCTCAAGCTTTACTCGAGTGTCCCCGATTTGTTTCTCGAACAAATCCCATTCATCGGCCAGAGCCTCCATCTTAAGCAGAGAGCTTGAAGCTGCCTTATATTCAGTTGCTTTCGTTGTCAATAAAGCGCGGTTCGTTAACAACTTTTGTATATCCTCTATGCGCTGAATAAGTGGTAACTGATCCTGCTGGTTCTTTGCAATTGCCCCTTCAACATACCGGATTTCATTAAGTAACCGTTCTTGTTCCGGCTGTCGCGCTTCCAATCCAGCAATTTGTTCCTTCACCTGCAGATATTCTTCCGATTTTGCGAGGATATCGACCTCATTGACAAGAATCTTCTCTGCTCTCTCCAATTTGGTCGTATGGCTAAGTTTTTCAGCATTCAATGTTTTTATTTCATCAAGCAATAACTGTATTTGTTTGCGGAGTTCCCGGGCCTTCTCAGCTTTTAATTGAAGCTCCTTAATGAGCTGCTCTTGCTGCCGAAGTTCTGACTCCTTACCTTGAATAGTTGTTTGTGTAGTCCCTAATTGATCATTGCATTGTTTAAGAAGGTCCTCTTTATCAGTTTTAGCCTTTAATCGTTCGTTTAAGTCCGCTAGCCTTTGCTTCGCCCTTTCAATCTCATGATGAAGAGCAGAGGCACGTTCCCGGGCTTTCACCTGTAACTGGTCATAAATATTTAGCCCTAGAATTTGTTGAAGGATTTCCTTACGCTTACCAGCAGTTTGAGCTGTAAACTCATTTGCTTTTCCCTGCAGGATCATGCTCGAGGCAGTGAATGTTTCAGCATCCAGATTCAATAATGTCCGGATTACATCCTCAGTGTCTTTGATTTTCTCAGCTGAACGGCTTTCCCAGCGGTCACTGACTCGCTGTTGAAGCTCTAAAGTGCTTTTACCATTACCTTTAATTGAACGAGTACGAATAACTTTATAAGTGCTGCTCTGATGCTCAAATTCCAAGGTAACAGCCATTTCCTGAGTTCCTCTGCGAACCAGATCATCCATGCTGATCCCTTTAATTTTGTCACCAAACAAGGCAAAGATTGGTGCTAATGTAAAAGTAGATGACTTACCAGCACCATTACGACCGCAAACCGCGGCGAGCGTGACACCTGTTAAATCAATATTTGCATAAGCAATCGCTCGAAAATTAGTAAGCTCAATACGTAGTGGAATCATACCCGAACCTCCTCGAGTAAGCTGCTTGTTAATGCTTGTAGTTCATTGATTTCGCTTGCTTCAATTGCTTGATTCTCAGCCCATTTAGCAAGTGCAGAGGCAGGTCCGAGGGACTCGGTTACTTCCACATCCCTCACACGCTCGGAGCGTTCAACATCAGCTTTAATCTCAGCTACAAAGAAGGCACCGGCTTCGTATAATGCTTTTTCTAAAGTACGGCGATCAAAACGCTTTTGGAGTTCTTCGCTGCATGAATACTGCACTCGAACCATTGCATCCTGTACGGTAGCGAAGTCATCAATCTGTCCTTCAAGCCAAGCCTCGATATCCATGTCGCACCATCGAAGGGTTCTAAAGATGCGGGCTGATGTTTCAATAAAATTGGAACCCCTTCGAATTCCATTTAAAAATTCATGGATCCAAAAGCCCGGCTTCGTTTTCTCGTCCCCGAAGTTATGCCTTTCTGGCGCACCACTGTAAAACACATTCGTTCCAGCTTGCTGAGGGCGGTGAATATGGCCAAGCGCGACCATATCGAACATTTCTGCGGCTTCTTGGGTAAGAATCGGCTCATTCATCAGCAAAGCGTCCTCAAATCCGGTGTCAGCGAGATCAAAAGTAAGATGCGACATTAAGATGGACGGTAGCCCCGGGAGGCAAAGTGAGCGTAAACGTGATACTTCAGCTGTGATCCAATTGGTCATTCTTGAATGAAACTCATGTGGAGGCAGCCCTCTGAATTCATCCAGTGTTGCAAATCCGGACCGATTCATACCAGGCAGTCCAGCAATGTTAATGCCGCGATGTTGAAATATCTGCGGCTGTGTTAAAACATATATATGAGGAATGTGCATTTCCTTAATTAATTCGTAAGCACTGATAGCATCATGTGAAGGTGTACCGCTAATCACGATAACATCAATTCCTTTATTACTAAGCTTCCGGAGCCAAGCTGTGAAAGCAGCAATTTCTATGCTTGCCCGGTCCAGAAACACACGTGCATCCTTAAATGCATCCCCGCAGAAAAGGACGATTTCACATTTTTCTTCAATAATTCGCTCGGCAATCCAATCCATCGAGCGAGTGATGTCTTCAAAACGGGAGTAAGGATTCGGACCCGGATAACCGAGTCCCCAATGGCTGTCAGCTACATGAGCAATCTTCATCTGATTACCTCAGCTCTTCCGGGAGATCATCAGGATTGATTCTCTTTGAATCCTGATTGCTGTCTCCCTTGAAATATTCCAAATAATCAGCGACTGCTTTCCACTCATGGTCTTTTACATCTTGGACCACTTTCACAATAGGTCTACCCAAAGCTTCGCTTGCACGTTCTGCTAACCAATTCCAATCCATTTTCCCCGCAATTTCCTTGGTCAGCTCATTAGATCTTGTTTTGTCTACATTGATTGTTGCTCGGCTTCCCTGAGATTGTGATCCAGAACTGCTATTACTGTTAGTAGATCCAGTCTGCGACCTCTGCTGCTGACGCGGAGAAGCCGATGTCCCTCCCTCAGCCTCCGGATCCTCACCGTTCAAAAAAGCCTCAAGCTCCTGTTCAGTTTGAGTAAAGATGCCACTTGACCTCGTAGCAGCCAGTGTTGCATCAACGAGAGCTCGCTTCTTCGCCATCTTTAATACCGTATTCCAAATGGAATGCATATCGTCATTTTCCATACGGTACTTGGTGTATTTGCCATTTCCTCGCCCATTGAATTCCTTTGATAGAAGATCATCTTTGTCGATTCCACGTGGAATATCCTTTTCATACACCCAACGCCAACGGTACCGGCTCTCAAAGGTATTGGCATGTCCAACCCCTTCACCGATAATGGCTCCTGAGCTGCGATGGATAAGGCGAATGGTAATATCCACTCCGTAATAGCCGGTTTCAAAGTTTTTGTCCTCTACCTTGTTCGCAATGGTCGGAGCGAAATTATAGAATTCGCATAATCCCTCTGCTCCAGGTTTCAGCAAAGTAGGCTTGTCTGTACCAGGAATAATGCCGTAATCGACACCTTCCTGCATAACCTCTCTGAAAAACTCCTTTGTTAAATTCAGTTTTTGCTTCATATCCGCTAACTTTTTTCGCAGATCCGTCGCACTACCAAATTCATAGTCAATAATCGCTCCACCCCCGGCTTGTCCACCGGAGGTTTGGGGCTGAATAACCGTGAGTTCACTCAAATTATGCCGCCCCTTTCAGTAGGTCAGCGACGGACTGCAAGGCCTTAAATTCGTTAAGCAGTTTATTAAGGTGATGCTTCTGAATGGCAACGCCATCTTCAGCAGCTGCCACAGCGTGCCGCTCGACTTCAGTGAATTGACGAAGCTGAGCATTGCGAATTTCAGCGTTCTTACCATCAATTTTCATACCGTCATCTTCAAAAACTCCAACATACAAACCATCCTCTTTATGCTGCAACTCAGCCTTAGCTCCTAATAACAATGCATTCGCATCCAATAATTTTGTTTCAGCTGCAGCGATCTCTGCCGGCAATTCCAGTAAACGGTAAACAATGCTCGATTTGTCCATGAATAAAACCTCCATTGATTTTTTTGCCATGCTCATGTTAAACTGGCGGTACAATTTGTATTCAATTGGCCCTCTGCAAAGGGCCTTTTACTTTTGTGAGTACCCTCACACACGTTTCCTCCTTCCTGATGAAGCGCTTGGCCGCATCTCCGAAGGTCCGCCGCAGCGGCCCCCTCACCAGATAGGGTCAAACTAGTTGAGCTGTTAACTTTTCAGCATCATTCACAATGACCTTCACACAACCGGCGCAAATCATTTTTCCCGGATATAAGAAAGTAAGCTGCTCAACCCTTCCGCACAATGTGCAACCCGGTGCATATTTTTTTAGAATGATTGTCTCTCCATTTACATAAATCTCCAAAGGGTCCTTCTCATTAATATTGAGTGTCTTCCTTAACTCCATCGGAAGAACAATTCTTCCAAGATGGTCCATTTGCCTTACGATTCCAGTTGCTTTCATATGGGTTAGCTCCTCGCTTTATTTGAATTTGGTCTCTTCCTTTGATCAATTGATTTATGATAAAATAAGTGCAACGAGTTCCTTTAAGCGGGTTCTCAATGACATCCGTCCTGACCGACGGGTGTTTTTCTTTTGTCCAAACTCACTTCGTTGTTTCGGGCTTAGATACTGATTGACTTGAACCTTCATATAGTGCACTCCTCTCATACTCAAAATAAGACATGACCGTCTCTTCTATCGTGATTACTTTTCGCGCCATATTATCGATCAAATCCCCATTGCAGATCGTCTTAATTAAGCCTGTCGTATCCCCTGACTTCAAACCTGAACACCTCACTTTATGTATTTACTTGCTTTAAGTTTTATCCTGTGTTCATTCCACATCGCCATCCAACTGAAGCAGTATTCCTTGCACAAGATAGCCACGTGATGCGTCAACGCAGTAATAGCTTCAATACACTCCCGAATTGCTGTTTTCATCAGCTGCAGCTCATGTTCATCCATTTGCGTCCGCAGCTTAGTAATGGGGGCAGCCTTCAGCGCGATGACTGCCTCTTCGATCTCTTCAAGTGTCTTAAGGTGTGTATTCGCTCGGTGTAAATCTGTATTATTGAGCCAAGGTATCCAACCACCACCCGTTGCCTCATTTGCGGCGGCTACTGCTAGTTGAGGATCATCGTAATGTTCGACTGTGCTTTTCATTACATCCTTGGGCGCCCTGCGCTCGCCTTTTTCAATTTTGCTAATATACGATTGGCTGACATAGGCGACCCGAGCTGCTGTGCCCTGACCTTCGTTTCTCTCCGACCGAACCTTTGCTAAGGTTTGACCAAATTGTCCTATAGCCATTTCGTTTTCACCTCCTTTGTCATTTATCGAGGATGCTTTATGACAAGGGAACCCGTTATGATGAAGTTAAGCAAGATGACCACTTCCCCTAAATCTTCCCCTTTACTGCCCGCCCTTCCATGGAGGCGGGCTTTTCTCCTAGCCCCCACTTGCTTTTTCTTGCTGCTTGGCTTTATTGATTCGAACATCCATTGCCATTTTCTCAAGCAGCGGCTGCTGTAACTTTTTAGTTGAAACAATCATTTTCTTTTCCTCAATGGGGATTTTGTTGTCATAAATAAAGTAGGTTTCCATGATTAACCTCACCTCCTCCCAATCAGATTATTTATGGTGCTCGATCGCTCATATCTGCAGCACAAGAATCACAAACTGCTTCTTTATCATTAATCCACAGTGTTCCTAACTCAACCCGACATAAGATGCATTCAGCCGTCGTTCCATCGGTGGCTTTCTTCTCCAACTCCACCTGCACGACTTCACCTACTCCTTGCTCTTTCATTGCCGCCACCTTCCTAATATTTAAGCCACCTTATCGTCATCCTTCTCATTTGCCTCCTTCGTCAGTACTTCTCAATACTTAACTGCATCCGGACAAAGAATTCGTGAAGTTTATGCCATGCCCTCTCGATAGGCTGAGTTAATGGGGTTTCTATGGATCACTTCCTTACCGGAAGGAAGTATCTAACAAAATTATGCTGATGAAACACTTTCAACTTCATCTCCATTGCGCGGACGCACAATTTTGTCCAAAAAAAAGTACTTTTCAAATGGACCGCCAAAAGCATTAATAACTCCTGCGATAAAAGTCGGTCCTGGTGAATTGTGCCGAGGATCCTCAATCGGTAGTTTGGCTCTCCATAGTTGTGTTACTGAAATACCTATTGTTGCAGCAAGCTGAGTATCTGAAGCAAGATCGAAATTGCATTGTTCTTTTTCCAAAGCTTGTACATTTAATCTAACTGTTGTCTTATCAGTTATCGTTGCCATTGCCGTTTCCCTCCTTTAGTATTATTGCGTACTCGCAACATAAATATAACTCAAATTGTGCGTTTGCGCAATACTAAAAAGAAAAATTTTTCGTTGCCGCACAACCAAACTATTACGCATACGCAATACACTATGATAAAATATAAATTAGGTGATATAACATGACAATTAACTTAAAAGAATTCGGAAATTTCCTTTCAAAAGAAAGAGAAAACAATGGATATAAAAGTCAAAGACAATTAGCTTTAGATGCTGGCATTTCCCCTGCAACTTTATCTAGAATTGAAGCTGGAACACAGGAACCTAAACCTGAAACACTTAAAGCCATATCTAGGTTCCTCAAAATGACTCCATATGAATTATTAATGGAAAAAGCTGGATACCTTAATGAATCCATCTCTACAAACAATACGAAAAAATCAAATGAATTAGAGATAAATGTAGCTTACTTTGGAGGCGCCAAAGAGGAACTTACTGAGGAAGAAGCAGCGCGGCTTAAAGAAGAACTGGAGATGTTTCGGCTGTTGAAAGAAAAGAAGTTGAGAGAAAAGGACAACAACAAATCATAAAACCAAGAACCACTCCTGGCTAGGGAGTGGTTTATTAATAAGGATACGTATGTAGGGATATTGCAAATCCATTGGCATTGAATCTCTATACGTATGTCCATAATATTCCGCTAGAATCAAACCACTTGGTACAGCTATTAAATAAGGAGTAGTCCTAATTGGATAATTATACGCACATTATTGCAAAGATCAATGGATTATAGGCTACGAAAAAGGTAGTGTTTTTCGCATAGAAAAATATGGTATGAAGTAATCAATTTTATTTAAATCTACTCTTCATTTCGTACTTTATTTAAAATTCCAATATCAGGTACCTACACTATCAAAATTCCGTCTTCAATTGCCTCAAAAATTTCCTTTTTTGTTTTTAGGGTCATAGTTGATAAAAAAATGCCTTTATTTAAAGGATGCATATTATTTATTAATGCATTGTAGTTTAGTAAAATAATCCCTAAGATTGAATCAAGAAGTTTTAAATAAAATGAATTAAAATTAGAGGACATCTTATGGTCATATCTCGGTAGAAGGTTTAATGATGCTATACTTCCCAAATCAACATTCCTAGCACTATGTGCGAACATACACAATTCTTTATATAAAGCGTGTATAGTTGTATAATAATTTTTTCCAATGTCATTTAAAAAAAACGAATGCTGACTTGCTATTTCAAATATTTTGTAAACACTTTTCTCGTCGTAAATCCCTGCGTTATCATTTCCTAGAATAGCCTTAAGAAAGGTTTCTATTGCGCTTCTCAATGTGAGATTTGCAGTTTTATATGAACCTACTGACCAACAAAAAATCGATTGCATAAGATCTGATGCAGTTTCTTTATAGTAGGTAATACTAAGCTCAGTAACTAAGCTAATTTCTTTGTACTGTTGTTCTAGCTCAGCTAGAAATAACAAATAACCGTACGATTTTTTATGCATAGATTTAAGATAGTTTAAATATTGCGGATTTGAGATAGACTCACTAAGATCAAAATCCTTTAAGTAAGTAGTTAGCACAGCAGCATCTTGAGATATCTCTCTACTCATTTTTTCTCTCCGTAAGTTTTTGGATAGTTTCATTCCACGAGAAGTTATTATTTGTTCTATCCTCTTTAATTTTTCTCAATTGCTCCTCATTTGAGGTAACTTTTGTTAATACATTCACCAAATTTTCTAACTCACTATCGGATAAAGTATCAGTTTCACAAACTATTAAACCTATCAGCTCATATCTAGACCTCTTACCTTGTCTAGGCATTTTTATTCCGAGAACATCTTCTGCAAATTCAATTATCGATAAGTTAGTAGAGAACAACACTTCATCCTTAAAAAGTCGAGGTAAAACCCCAATCAAGAAGTGAATGTTTGGGTTCGGTGATTTAAATTCTTCAGCTACTTTTAAACCTTGACTGTTCTTTAAAAGATCTCTCATTAGTTGAGGAGTGTCTTTTAATTTTGAAATTTTTTTGGAATCAATTAACCAAATTAACTCTTCTATAAATTCTATCGATTTATAGATTTCATCTTTTTTCTTATTATTTAATAGAATATTCATATCAGCCAATCCTTTCGATGAGCTCCTTGACAATCCCCACTAAGTTACTTTTTAATAAAGAATCATCAATATCTAAAATAAATTCTTGTTTTAATTGTCTTCTAGCAACTTCTACTCTTTTCGGTAAAGATTTTATAAATAGTTTATCTTTCCAAACCTCACTTCGCGCCAAATTCCTTCTTGCATCCCTAAAAACATATGTATTTTCCTCTGCAACAGTAAGAACGACTCCAGCACAAGCAATTTTATTTCCAAAATTATCCATTTTCTCAGTGACAATCCCATTTAGAAGATCTATTCCAGTTAAGCTTATGGGATCCGGCTTTACTGGTATAAGATAGTATTGCGATGCTAGTAAAGCACTAGTCATCCAAACGGATGGCGTTGGTGGTGTATCAATAATAACATATTCATATGAATTACCGAGTGTGGTCAAAAAGTTTTTAATTCTGAATTCCCTACCTTGACCTGGTGCCATTTCCAATTTG
This sequence comes from Paenibacillus sp. GCM10027630, assembly GCF_042676305.1. NCBI lineage: Bacteria > Bacillati > Bacillota > Bacilli > Caryophanales > Paenibacillaceae > Paenibacillus > Paenibacillus sp. GCM10027630. Next base: position 52,104 of record NZ_JBHTGY010000097.1, read on the forward strand.
TATAAGTCCAATGCTCCAGGTAGTAATTTAAATCCCCTTCTAGTTTGATAAGGTTTTATCTCATCTAAATTTTTAGGTACTCTTTTATTCACACCTTCTGTAAAACTAATTGTAGGCCTGATATTTCTATCAAAAATGTTAAGAACCGTATCTTCTCCATCCTTAAGGTAATTAAAGTATTCGTTACCTGACATCAAACATTGAGTAGCATTAAATTGAGGATCTACATCAATTAAGAGCACTTTCTTACCATGCCTTTGATAGAGGCAATCCGCAATATTAACAGCTAGAGTTGTTTTTGCGACCCCCCCTTTCATGTTAATTAAACTAATAACTTTCATATATTAACCCCCTAATAGTAATACTGTTTATAAAATAGCAAATTTCGCCAAAAAAGTATATATTTTTAGGAAAAAAGAACTAAAAACGACACCCTGAGAGTGTCGTTGTTTTTTCTAATGGAGCAGCGAACGAAGTTATTTATTTGCAAGTATGTCTTTTTACAGCTCCAATGAGCTTTCTTGGGTGAAGTCATTTGTACCTAACTCACCACGGATGGCACGGGCAAGGATCTCTTTTTTCATTAGGTCGACTTTATCAATTACATCACAAAGTTCTTTTGCCTTTTTCTCACTTTCAAATAAGCTATCCAATATGCGAACAATCTCCTGCTGTTCTTCTATAGTAGGAAGATTTATTATAACAGCACCAATAATGTCGGTGTTTAGATTTGGTTGGGCGGCGCCTTTATTAATTGCTCTTAATTCCGAAGTTTTACTAATCCAAAAATAATAAAAGAATTTTAAACTTCTCTTATCAAGATTAAGAAATGCCGCAATTCCGTCATTAAAAGTTGTTTGAAAAGAAGAAATAGCTGGGACTCCAAGAGTCGCGCCACTATTAGTCAAGAGTAATGTATTAGCTTCTACCATACGCGTTTTCTTTAAGCCAGCTTCCTTAATTGAATGTTCAGCAGAAGAGACAAATGGACCGTCATTTCTTGTAATATCTGCAACTTTCAAAAATGGAATGTTTCCTCCATAATATTGGGGGTCTCCCGCAGGTCGGGGAGAACCTCCTCGAACTATATTACAAATTTCAGAAAAAAGCTTCTTCTCCCAACTAGCCATCCCAACACCATGTTGCTCCCGCCATTTAGCAGAGAGTTCGCCTGTGAAGGCTTTCTGGAGGATGATAAATTTGCGGGTTTCAAAGGTATCAAGGGAACTCAAAACTAGCTCATTTACCTTGTCAAGCTTTGCAAAAAAACTTTCAACCCGCTTAACAATTCTTTTTTGAACATTAAGTGGAGGTAACGGGAACGCAATTGACTCTAATTTACCTTTAGTGATATGGACTAGACCTGCCCCTCCATGTGTATTACTATGAACAGCGTCAATCCTTGATTGTATGCAATAATAAAAATACTCTTTAATGACAAATTCCTTTAAATGTACCTTAAAGATATGTTGGTTTAAGACTCCTGTGGGACCTGAATAAATTCTTGATCCAAAAGAAGTACCGATATTCCCTGACCAAGCAAATAACAAATCTCCTTCATTTACAATATATTTAGGATCGATTTCTCCTTGATAGTAATTAAAGTTTCTATAATTCGGATTATCTGCATTAAGATTCTGAATTCTTATAATTGGTAAACCGGTTTCCGTCCAATCTGAGGGTTTAAAGACAAAACCATTGATTAAAGTACAAATTGAACCGATCGTAACCCAGTTCCAACCCTCAGGAATCTCAAATGGTTGTTCTTCTTTCTTTACTAGCACCAAATTGTTTATATTATCAGCAAGGGGAAACACCTTAGAGTTACTCATAAAACTTTCCCCTCACCACACTTTAGCTCTCTAATTACTTCTTCAAGCAAGTTTATAGCCTGACCTAATTTTATGATTGATTCTTCTGCCGATTCTATAGGATCAGGCAAGTTACCATTTGAAATGAATGACTCATCTAGTAGCCAGGAAATATCTAGATTATCTCCACGAACCCTTAATTGCTCTCGAGTGAAATACCGATAACGTCCAGTGTCACCCATATCTTGTCGAAATGAATTTCCATTTGGATCGGTACCAAAACAAGTTTCAAAATCTTTAAAGTGTTCACGAGTAAGCGGGGTCCTTTTACCAAAAGTAGGCATGTTTGTCCTCATATCATAAACCCAAACACCATCAGTGGGTCTACCCGCTTGGAAAAAGAAAACATTTGTTTTGACCCCTTGTGCATAGAAAATACCTGTCGGCAACCTAAGAATTGTATGCAAGTTACACTTATGCATTAGATCTGTTCTTATCTGTGCTCCAACATTATCCTCAAATAGTACGTTATCAGGAAGTACTACGGCAGCTCTACCACCTGGTTTTAAAGCCCTATAGATGTGTTGAAGGAACGCAAGTTGCTTGTTGGAGGTCTCAAAAGTAAAGTCATCCCGAGTAGCCCCCCCGCCCCCCTTCTTGGTTCCAAACGGAGGATTTGTTATTACTATATCTACCTTCGGAAGTTGTTTTCCCACCTCTGATAGTGTATCCCCAGAGCGAAGGTCAGCCTCCAGATCATGAAGCATACAGTTCATAAGCGCTAATCTATGAGTATCAGGAACTAGTTCCATACCAACATAGCCTTTAGTCCGCTGCTTTTCATACAGTTCAATCTGCACTGAGGCAAAATCATCTGTACTCTCCTTAAGATATTGCCAGGCAGTAACAAGAAACCCTGCAGTACCAGCAGCCGGGTCCTGTACCACTTCATTCATTTGAGGCTTAATTAGGTGCACAATTGAATCGATTAGTGGGCGCGGCGTAAAATACTGCCCCGCACCGGACTTAAGTTCACTCGCATTCTTTTCTAGAAGTCCTTCATAAAGGTTCCCGAGGCCCTCCTCTTTAGCAGAAAACCAGTCGAGTTGATCAATTTCAGCGATAAGCTGGGATAAATTCTTCGGTTGACGAAGAGACGTATTTGCTCCTGCAAAAATGTCGCGGACCCGCTTAGAACCATGATTACCAAGGTAAATGAGCAACGTCCGGTAATAGTCAAGTTGTTCTGTTCCTCCCTTATTTAGAACATCTTCCCACCGGTATCCTTCAGGTAACTCATCTTCGTGACCAGTTTCTTGCATCATCTTAAGGAATAATAAATACGTTAACTCTGTGACGTATTGTTGATACGTTATACCATCATCTCTTAAAGTATTGCATAAATTCCAGAGCTTAGAAACAATATCTTGTGTAGTTGCCACGGTTAAACAACATCCTCCCAAATAGCCTCTTGAAGATCACCAAGGATCTCCTGAACATGGCCGTCAAATATTTTATTAATTCTTTGTAACCCGCCTTTAGTGCGGAACTGTCCTTCATTCAATGCCTCAATATCTAAAATGACATTGCCCTTAATTCCATCAGCCAATGCACGTAACCAGCCTTTTTGCGCCTCTGTCCACGAACGAGAACTGAGTAATCTTTGGAGCCCTCGCTCAACTCTAATTTCTAATGGCTCTAGAGCACTGCCTAAGGCTTGCTGTCGGATGTATGCAATCACCGAGGCAGCAATAGACTGATTTGTCTCCGAATAAGCAGTATTTAGATATTGCTCCGGAAATCCTGCTTCATCTAAAATCCGTTTAACCTCTTTTAAGTCTTTACGTGTAAGCTCTCGAGGACGTGAACAAACTACCTGAAGAGCCGGTATTTCATTAATATTGGCTTTTACCCACACTTTAAATGATTCTAAGTAATCCTCAGGTCTTTTCGCCTCGCCATAACCACGACTCGTCTCTGTAACGTGGTCATCGTGTTCTGAAATATACGGTAACCTAGGATCTCCGATTTTTATCTCGTCAAGAAAGCGAACCACTCCTGGATGTTTTTTCAAGTAATCAGCTAATTGCTCTGGGTTCCATTTCTTAACTGTTCCGGCTAGTTGTTTGGCATCCATGCCCGCCATAGATGTGAAACTTTCATTTTCTACAAGTCGCGTTGCACGTCTATGCAATTTAGCTAAGAACTGATCTCTCGCTAACTGCTTTATCTCTTCGCTTCCAGCCCCCCCTAATTCATCCGCTAATTGCTCAAAAGATATATTAGGATTAACTACAACAGGCTTCATTGTGTTTACTGGTTGCAAAGCCTCATAAAGTCGTACGAAATCAAAGATTCTAAAGCTTCCTTTATCAATCTCCGGACATAATCGTGTTGCGCGGCCAAGCATTTGTTCATAAAGAATACGGGATCGAACTTGGCGAATAAAAACCAAATTAGTAATCGCCGGTACATCGATACCAGTGGAAAGAAGATCTACGGTCACAGCTATTTTAGGATATTCCTCATTTTTATAACGTCGTATTAACTCCCCAGGTTTGTCAGCAGCGCCCGTAATCTTCTGAATCGCCACGTCTGTGTCTTCAACACCCATTTCCCTATATTCGTCCCTTAGTACCTTAACAAGAGTATCACAATGATGATCAGTTACACAAAAAATCAGAGTCTTTCCAACATCACTTAGCAAGTCATAAGTTAAGGCCAATTCTTCAGCAACAGCTTTATTAAATCCGCTAGCTAGTACAGCTTTATTGAACTTTTCAATATCAAGATCAACTTCATCTTCTAGTTCAACAGAGTCAATCGTTCCATCCAGCGTTTTAAAGACAGAAACAGTTTCACCCTTGTCCCAGTGAATCCCATGCTCGGAAAGATCCGTCTTTATGCGTACTGGAGGGCCATGATCAACCAAATAACCGTCAACAACAGCTTGTCTATATGAATACTGATATACTGGATGACCAAAAATTTGAGTTGTATGAAGTGCAGGTGTAGCTGTTAAACCAATAGTAACTGCATCAAAGTGCTCAATTACCCGTCTATATCTTGATAGATATTCTTCCTCATTCCGGTATTCAAGCTCGACTTCACCCATCTGTCGGTCCAATGTATAACCACGATGACACTCATCTACTACAATACAATCGTAGAGACCAACCGGAGGAACCCCTTCTTCACCAGGCGACACAATACGTCGGCTTAAAGTTTGTACGGTTTCTATATCTAACCGGGTAGCAGCCTCAGGTGCCTCATCCTTAAGTCCCTTTACATCGTAAATCTGTGTCAATGAGAGAGGTCCTTCAAGGTGAGTTGCTTGAAAAGTCGCTAAAGCCTGCTCTCCCAGTGCTTCTCTATCGATCATAAAAAGTATACGACGAAAGCGCCCAGACTTGAGTAATCGATAAACAAGACCAAGAGAAGTTCTTGTCTTTCCAGTTCCTGTTGCCATTGCTAAAAGAATTCGTCTCTCACCCTGGTATAGTGAACGTTCTACTGCTTGAATTGCTTGATATTGATAGTCACGAAGTTTAAGCGCTTCTAAAGGTTCTGCTGCCAATTTATCGTGAGCCGCCAACAGATCTTGCTTCAGTATTGAAGCTAGGTCTTCAGGAGTATGAATGATTGGTAAAGCACGGCTTCCACCTAAGTGAGTTCGAACATCTCTAAACCATATGCCTGAACTCTCTTCGAGTTGTTTAAGGTATCCACGGCCATTTGTACTATAAAGGAAAGGAATTCGATTGACGCCCCACGGACCTCCAGGGCTAGTCATTTCAACAGTGAGTTCAAACTGCCTGCTGTATCGTTCAGCTTGTTCAAGTGCAGACATTACATTTTTAGTTCTTCTCTTCGCTTCAACAACCGCAACAGGCATCAGTCCGACAAAAAGGACATAATCAGCTCGATCTTTACCGCACGGCCATTCAGCAATAGCTATATTTTTACCAGCCTGCGGCCGGCTACCCTTTTTGTACGTAAGGGTACTACTGTTGACAGTCCATCCTTGCTCTCTAAGCATTTGATCAATGATTTGGCGTGTTTCTGCTTCAGTTATTTCTACCTTCTCAGACAGCTTTTTTGCGGTCGAAATTATCTGATTGACCTGATTTTGAGATAGCTTCTCGGCTTCTTTTTTTAAAGCCTCAATTTCTTCTTTTGCCTTAAAAAGGTCAGCTTTAAGTTGTGCCTGTTCTTCAGCTTTCTCTGCAGCTAAATTATCTGGTGATGTAGGTAGTCTAAATGCTTGTGATTGGTATGTAGGTTCTCCACCATATGAGCGAATGAACCACACAGCGAGTGTATGTGCCATTCGAAGAGTAGTTTCAGCCTCTTCTTTATCACCTGCATTTCCATGGATCGCAGCGTTACCCGTCTTACGGATAGAGTGGAAAAGACGCGCCACTTCTCCGCTTATAGCTCCAGAATCCTCTAACTTCTTGAGTAGATCCAGTTGGGTAGCATTTGATTCTAGCACGAGTCCAACCTTTGCAGCAAGACGTTTTGCCAATATCTCAGCCCATTGCCTTGTCTTTGTTAGTGATCCATTGGGATCTTCCATCAAATATGCTTCGGCAAATCCTGCAATCTTTTCTAACATAGGCGAGAGACTTAAAAGAAATGTAAAGTTTTGAGATCTTGGTTTTGCTGCCATTTAATTACCTCCTATGGGTCAACACCAATTCTAACGGACTATTTTTGTGTATAGTTATTTCAGCCTATCCATTATAGGTATATGTAAAAAAAATGGGACATCTACAAACAATTCGACAAAGTCTACGCCGGCTCCTTCTATTTTGTTAGTTAAATATTACAAATTAATCAAAAATTCCTTTTTATAAACAAGAAAAAAGACCCAATGAATGGATCGATTTAAAAACCATTATCCTTAGTATTTTCGTCAACAAACTTTATTTCAAGATAGGTCCCGATAAACCACGCTATTGTTCCAATAGAAAACCATATAATCAATCCGGAAACATCAAATTTGAAAAGAATTAGCCAAGCTGCAAAAAATATTTCCGATAATAAAATGAAGAATGCATTTCCGTGTTCTCTAAGGTGTCTATAAGATTCTACAAACTCCTTTATTTCGTTAAAGTTTGTCTCTTCTGATTTAGTTGATTTGCCCTCTTTTTTTATCGATGTCTCCTTAAAGTTTCCTTTTGCTCTAATCTGACTTAAGTTTATATAAAAATTGTATATCCCCGTACTTCTTCTCCCTTTAAAGACTATAATTCTAAATGCATGGTAAACAAGAATAAACATACTGGAAATATACATATATAGAAAGCCGGCAATGGCAAGAATAACTGATGTTAATACAGTAAGTCCATCTTGTTTAAAGGTAACCACTCCATCCGAATTATTAGTGCTTAAAATAAAACCATTGCTTCCATTAAAATTAATATTAATGTTATCAAAAGTATATGTGGTTTCAAATAGCATGTTATAGATTTGCCCTGGTAGAACATTACTTAAATCCCCATTATAGAATGACTTACTAATCTCAGGCCCATGGTTTAAAAACAAATACCATAAAACTAAGATGCCAAATATTGTACCAGCAAGATACCTAACTAAATAAAATTCCCAGAACCTACTATTCACTCTGAATACCCCTTGCTTTTATTTTTTCAAAATAAATTCAAAAATTTAATTAGTAGATATAATTAACAATTACTTTTCAAATCCGCCGCACCCATTTGTCTTACTTTTTCAAACACCTTAATAGACATGCACCTTAAGTCAAAATTTTCTCAACAGTTGGAACATCTGCCGGCGCCCAATTTAGAGACAATAGTTCTGTTCGATAAACCCATCTTAGCTTCTCGTGCTCAGTAGCTAGTGGCATACCCGAAGTGATCTTAGCAAAATAAGTAATAAGTCGAACTTTAATTGTAGGATATTCATGAACAATGTCAACGATTAGATCCCCTACCCCAATGTCACAGAGCAGCTCTTCCTTAATTTCTCTCACAAGGGTATCACGAGGCTCCTCGCCTGGTTCAATCTTTCCGCCTGGGAATTCCCACAGGCCTGGAAGTGACATTTGCTGAGACCTAAGAGCACATAAAATCTCACCACTCTCATTGACAATAACAGCGCCAACCACGTCAACCTGCTTCATGAACTATTTCCTCCTTTGCCTTCGTTTTTATCAAATCCTTATCAAGAAGATCAACTAGATGAAGATAAGGTGCTAAGAAAAGTATGGATCTTTCCATTAAGCATCTTGATCTATTAAAATCATAACTAATTAAATTCATAGCAACTCGCCTCAACTTATTTCATTGATCTTCCGCTTAGAGATTGTTTTTGGAAAAACAAAAAATATGAAAAAAATACAATAGAGTAACAGAATAATAGATATATACCAAATCTGGCTAATAACCATTAAATAAAAACCAACTAAAAACGTAGTTACTAGGAGCCAGATCCACAATGAATGATTGAATTTTTTCTCTAATATTATGTCAAATACAGTTATAAACAAAATTATCAAAACCATTACACTAACAGAATTTAATGTAAAACTAATTTTATCTTGCCACTGAACTGAGGGTTGATTCCAATATGCCATAACATAAATAACTAAAAAGATTAACATTAAATGTGCATAGGTCATAGTAAAAGGGATAAAAAATGTCCTAAAATAATGCCAATAATAATTAACAATATCTGAAGCTGACTCCCCAAAGAAAATAGGAAATTTTTTTTCCTGGACAAGCTTATATCTGGTTACTTCTTTACGTATTTCGCCTAAAAAACTCTTTATTTTATCCCTTTTCAAATCATCCATTATCAGAGAAGCATCTTTATACAATCTCTGGGGTAAATGAGAGTACGATTTACTTATAGCCTCTTTTACTAATTTTTTATTTTCGTCGGTTGAGCTATCTAAATATTTAATCATTGAACCCTCGAGAACTCCGAGACTTTCTAAAGATTTGTCGATTCTATTAATTGTAGTTTCATCATCTTTAATATACCTAGCGCGTACCTCCTTAAATAACCACAAAATAACGATAACAAATATTAATATGTACATTGTCTCTACTTTACCGTTAATAAATAATTCTGCTAATATTTTCTCCACACCATTACTCCTTCACTAAAATAACCAATAAAATTATAGTTCTTTGTAACCAATCATACCATATTTTTGAAAATATGGTCAGGTTTCGTCACACAAAAATAGAACACTCGTTCCTTTATTTGCATTTATCTGTTATTATATTAGTAATATTTCGACAATTTTCATAGCTGGAGGCTATAGATGAATCTAAATTATTATAAAGCCACTGTACAGGAAGATTGGATTAACAATCTCTATCTAGCAAATGGAATACACTACGCTTCAGATATGGACGTCGATCAGATTGCTACCATCTTTAGCACCCAAGTTATAACCACCACTGGTGAATCAAAAGTCATTTGGGATGAGGATTTTTGCCTTATATTTATTAATGAAAATACGAGCCTCGAGGAAAAACGCGAACACTTCTTCCACGAACTCAGTCACCCTGTACAGCACTCAGGTCGCCAAGAAAAGATGCCCCGTGCTTTTGTCGAACTTCAAGAAACCCAAGCAGCCCACTTCCAGCTTTACGCAGCCATGCCCATATACATAGTAGAAAAATATAGGGAGATCAGCAGAAAACCATCATTTCTAAAGATCTTGTCAGAAGAATTTAAGCTTTCACTTACATTTGTCCAAAAACGGATGGATCAAATCAAGCGACGTATCTACCAAGGACGCATGGATCATCAGTTCATGATGAATAACAAATCAGTGCCAGTTCGCTATAACTACTCTTCTGAGACTCTACGTTTACTGGAAAAATCAAAGCAGTTCAAAGCCAGGAAAGGAGCTTTATAAATGGCTACTGTACGTGTATACTACGATTATTTCAATGACACCCTCTCACCTATCTGGCTGCTCCTTCACTTTGGCCGCGGCGGAATAGACTGGACCAAAGAGCAGCTTTATATGCCCATTCAGGCCCCCTTCCATCGCATTGAATCCGAAGAAATTCATGAAGATACCATGAGCCTCAGCATACTCCTTGAAGACCTCACCATTAACCCCTACGAAGCCGGCTACTACGGTATTCGATTAGATAGGGTCCTGCAACGTATATATAAGCAACAACTACCCGTTGATCCCTATGATATCGAACAATTTGTTATACAGCTTGGTGATCTTGAAGAAGTATTGCAAATGAATGTGCGACAACACTATTAAACATCAATGGAATCGACATGATAATCCATCCAGAATATTACATAATCTATCACCAAATGGTATAATAGACCTACTATTAATTTTTATGTTTATTAGAAAGAGGTACTGTATTGAAAAAAGCAATCACGTTTATTCTACTCACTGCATTAACATCCGGTTGCGTTATTGCAACAAAGGACCAGTCTGCAGCAACTCCAGCAGTACAACAGATAGCTCAAGTCACACCTGAGGTAGCCCCAGCAGCAAGCCAAACTGCAGCTAAAGATGCCCCAGCTCCAAAGCAATCAACTGGAACTCCCTCATTAACGGTCGTGGATAAAAAACTTATTGATGCAAAAGTAAGCAGAGTCATTGACGGTGACACATTAGAGGTCACAATTGATGGCAAAAAGGAAACGGTTCGCATGATCTTGGTGGATACACCTGAGACTAAAAAACCGAATACTCCTGTCCAACCATTCGGGCCTGAAGCATCTGCTTTTACCAAAGAAACACTTGAGGGTAAAGACATCAAACTGGAACGCGATGTGACTGAACGTGATCAATACAAACGGCTTCTCTACTATGTTTATGTCGGGGATAAGATGTTCAATGAGATACTGCTTGAAAAAGGCCTTGCCAGAGTCGCTGTATACCCGCCAGACGTGAAATATGTCGATAGGTTTAGGGAACTTCAAAAGAGTGCACAAATGGCTAAGATTGGCATCTGGAGCATTGAGAACTACGCAACGGATAAAGGCTATGATGAGAGCAAAGTTCAAAAGTCAGTTGATGAAATGCCAAAACAGACCGAAACTCCTAAGGCTGATCCTGCCCCTACTGTGAAAGAACCAGCTCCAACAACGGTCTATTATAAGAACTGCACTGAGGTCAAGAATGCGGGCAAAGCCCCTCTTCATCGTGGTGACCCGGGTTACCGCAGTGCATTGGATCGTGATAATGATGGAATAGCCTGTGAGTAATCCTAAAAACAGACTCTTGGAGGTGTACGAAATGTTCAAAATTCATCAGCAACTCAATTCCCCTGCTGACTTCGACAATGCTATGTTCCTTGGTGTACCAGTTACCGTGTACCAGGAAAGTGAGATTATTGACTACGGTGGTGTGATTGAAAAACATACTGAGGATTGTGTTTACATAAATGGTGGCCACTTTATAAAAGAAAACTGTCAATTTAAAGTAAGAAGAGCTTCAATAGCGAAATAATCATCTACCAGTTTGAATTCTGATCAATATGAGGTATTAGACAATGGTAATTATTGAATTAATCATTAAAGTCATCTTTTTATTTAGTTCAATTATTTCGTTTTTCCTTGCTCTCATTTTTTTGATAATAGGGAAGAAGGTTTTCAAAAAACTTTTCTTTGCTTCGGGAGTTAGTTTTTATTATTTTTTAATTGCCTGGATAGTGGTACCCTATGTTCCACCATTTGGATCTATGTCTTCAGAAAGCTCGGCAGCAGCCTCAAAAGCAACAGTTGAATCTTTTGGCACAGCACTTTACGAGAATATAGTTAAATCGGACTCAGAAAAAAAAATGAACGATACAGATGAAGAAGCAAAAAAATTAGCGAACAAAACAGAATTTGAAATGGGAGAACCAATCATTGTCAAAGACAAAAAAGTAACTATAAACAGTTTCATACTTGATCCAGCAGGTCCCGATAAGAAATTCGAGTTTGTACGGGTAACGATCACCATCGAGAATATTGGTAATAAAAACTTGTCTTATACCCACAAGGATTTTGAAATGGCAGAACCCTATAAAACTCCTTCTAAAAGTAAATATTATAGTCCTAGTCTATCTATTAAACCTGGTGAGTCCTTTACTGATGAAGTCAGCTTTCTTCAGACTAAAATAGAAAATCGTCAAATAAAATACATCCCTGATTATAAGGGCAAAACATATATTATTCATTTAAAATGACAACAATGCTATTGGCCCTCTGGGCTTTTCTTTTTATTGCAAATACGAACATACATTCTATTTTGGAGGTTTTATTATGCGAGTTTGTATTTATACACGTGTTTCTACAACAACCCAAGTTGAAGAAGGATTCTCTTTACAAGCACAATATGATCGTTTAGTGGAACATACGAAGAATCAGGGATGGGAGCTCATACGCATCTATACCGATCCCGGTATCTCTGCGAAGAATTTAAACCGGCCAGGCGTTAAAGAGTTAATCCAAGATTTAATGGCAAAAAAATTTGATGCTGTTTTAGTTCACAAATTGGACCGGCTCACACGCAATATTTCAGATCTTCATAAGCTAGTAGAGTTAGTTAACAAAATGGACATTAAACTCATCTCTCTAAGTGAAAACATCGATACTTCTTCAGCTATGGGGCGCGCTATGATATATTTCCTAGGTCTCTTTGCTCAAATGTTCCGGGAAAACCTAAGTGAAGAAGTTAAAAAGGGATTATCAGAACGTGCTGACTTAGGCTTGAGAAACGCTTTTGCTCCGTATGGATACGAGATGAATGAAGCTGGTGAATTGGTAATCGTCCAAGAAAAAGCTGAAGTAATTCGAGAGGTGTTCAGGGTTCTCCTTGAAAAAAAGTGGGGATACGTGACAATTGCTAAGCATTTGAACTTAAATAATAAGATCGGGATTCGCGGCGGATCATTTCATGGGAGTACTGTAGAACGAATACTTAAAAATCACACTTATACCGGTAAGAATCATTGGAAGGCAAAAAACCTTCCTGAATCCAAACGTATCATTCGAAACGCTACACATGCAGCGATCATTGACGAAGAAACGTTTAACAAAGCTCAAACGATCATCCAACGCAGATCAAGAAAAGAAATGTCTCGTTCTTCCTATAACTACCCTTTCTCAACAATAATTCGCTGCGGTAAGTGTGGAGGTCCATATCATGGCCACACGATGCCAAAATCCGGAAGCACCTATTACTATTATCGTTGTACTAATAAATTGCGCGGTAAATGTGATCAAAGTGATCTCTCTGAACATAAGTTTGAAAAAATGTTCTTCGAGCACTTTGTTTTTCAAAATCAGGGTTTAGAATTTCAAGAGGTCGCCGCGACAAAGAACGAGTTAGAAGTAGAACGAAAAAAACTTGAAAAGAAACTCCTAGATAGCGAACGCCGGCGAAAAACTTGGCATCATGCTTTAGGTGATGGGAAAATGCCTTATGAGGATTATGTTAAATTGATAGACGAGGAATTGATGAGGGTTGAAGAATTAAAAAATGAACTTAAACTGCTGCCTGAGGATAAGCCAATAAAAATTACCGCTGAAGAAGTAGTAGAAACCATCGCCAACCTCAGTGAAAATTGGAGTTACTTAGAAAGAGAAACTAGGAAAGACTTTATCAATACTTTGTTTAAGGGGATCAGTATAACAAAAACCGAGCGTAAGTGGGCTATCACAAAAGTGGAGTGGGCTTAAAGTTTATCTCTTTAAATACATTGGTAAAGCGATCGCTATAATAACAAGCACAGCTACGATCAATAATATTTCAAGGGTTCCTAACCCATCCTCATCCTCCCAAAAGCCGCTAAGCGCTTCACTCATCCTTTTCATGACTATTTCTCCTCTCATCCTTGAATAGGTTAACCCATGGTCATGATGGCAGGCGCCGCTACAACAACCATAACAACCATAAAAATGACAACCATTGGAAAAACCATTTTGGAAGAAGCTTCCTCACCCAATGTTTTAGCCAACGATTTTCGCTTTTCCCAGAGACTGGACGACAGCTCCTTTAAGGACATGACCAATTCATCACCGCCCCTTTTATAGTTGAGCAGTAGCGTGGTTGTAAATAAAGACACCTCCTGTACACCGCAGCGTTTGTTGAAATCCTCCATCGATTTAGTAAAGGATGCATTCATCTGGATTTCGTAAGCGGCTTTAGCCAGCTCAGTAAGCAGTGGGCTCGCTTCAATATCCGGCTTGCGTTCCATGCACCTCATCAGAGCCTTTTGCAGCGTTTCCCCCGCATTTACAAGCAAAACAATTAGATTAACCACCTCAGGGAGCTCCAGCAGCATCTGCCTCTTTTTCTTTTGCAGCCTGACTGCCAGCTCTTTGTAAAATATGAACGGCAGCAGCGCATTCAAGCAGCAGCCGTAAAGCAGCATTTCAGCACCGCCCTCAGAAACCAAGGATAGTACCGTGCTTCCAAACAAAACAATAATCTCAACTGTAATTACATTAGCAGCAAAGCATTTAGTGCGAATAACAGCGGTTTTACTTCCGTGCAATCCAGCCATTACTTGATGAACACGGGATAACGGCTCTGACAGGTGATCCGCTAGCCGCAAACGGTCCATCAGCCACAACGACAATGGTGCGGCAAAGGATAGTTTTAAATAGATCTTTTGATCCTTCAAAAAGGCTCTGTAGTGAGGTGTTGCTATCAGCAGCAGCCATCCTCCGATCACAAGTTGTACGCCTAACAGCATCAGAATAACCAACCGTGCATCACACCTTAATGTTCATAATCATTTTGGTTACTGCATAACATCCGATCAAAATAATCAAAGACACTGTCATGATTAAAAAACCTGAGCCTTGGTACATCGGCTCCATATAATCCGGGGAACTAAAGCTTAATACAGCAATTACAATAAGCGGAGCAAACGCAAGAACCTTGGATTCAAACCGTTTCTGTGACATCATAACTTGAATATCCTGCTGAATATCCAGCTTCTCTTGAATGATTGAAGAGGTACGACGAATTACATGAACCAAATTACCGCCAGTTCGTTTGCAGGTCATAAATACGTCAGTAAACTGTTGGATATCCTCCAAAGCTGAACGTTCGCTCAAATCCTTCAAGGCGTTTTCAATGGTTTCGCCATTGTTGATGCGATGATTTATCGTTTCAAGCTCTTTAACTATTAGCGCTCTGGGATCAGGATAAAGTAACCGCAAATCCAGTAAAGCCTCTTGAAATGCAATTTCTACTGATTTGCCAGCACCCAGCGCAGAAGATATGGAGGCCAATGCTTGCTTAAACTGCAGCTGCAGTTGGCTTTTGCGCTTGCGTATCAATTCCTTTCGGCGTATGACAGGGTAATACAACCCAAAAAATGAAAGGATCAAAGCGCCATCGATATGTTTGTAAAAAATATAGCCGACAATACCCAAGCAGCTGCCAGCAGCTAATATTGAAATGAGTATTTGCCCGGTAGTCATGACATACTCGTTGTAATGGATCAAACTCCCATTAACAAGCTCTCTGCGGGGCTGTTGGCTCCTTTTCAAGAATGAGAATCCGATCCAGCAGGCTCCCCCAATCAGAATGATCAAAACTACAGCAGTCAGCTGACTTCCCCCCTCCCCTGCAAAGCACAGTCCTATTGGAATAGGATTACAACATCATCCCGGCCATTGCTAATTTATGTGCTGACAAAAGCTTGTTTCCTGTTGCTTGAAGCTCCCCAATAACTTTACCGTCCTTGTCCTCCCCTCTTTCAATAAATTGAAATAATGGATTTAGCTGTACTTCGCCACCTTTCAACCCTAAAATTTCGCTAATTTCTGTAACCCTGCGAGACTTGTCCCTCAGCCTATGTAAATGAATCATCACATCTATAGCTGAACATATTTGTTTGCGAATCACTTCTACAGGCAGAGGGGCGCCGCTGAGCACCATCGTTTCTAGCCTGCTCAGCATATCGCCAGTTGAATTTGCATGGCCCGTGGATAGGCTGCCATCATGTCCCGTGTTCATTGCTTGCAGCATGTCCAGTGCCTCAGCTCCCCTCACTTCTCCGACAATAATTCGATTAGGTCTCATACGAAGGGAGGATCGAATTAATTCACGAATTGTAATCTCTCCTTTCCCCTCCGTATTCGCGTTACGTGTCTCTAGCCGGACAAGGTTCGGGACCGTGCGAATTTGCAGCTCAGCCGAATCCTCAATCGTAATGATTCTTTCATCTTCCGGAATATATTGTGACAGAGCATTCAGGAATGTAGTTTTACCCGAACCGGTACCTCCTCCTATAAAAAGGTTGTATTTGGCCTTTACCAGTTTTGTCAAAAACAAAGCAGCTTCATCTGTCAGTGCGCCTTTCTCAATCAAATCGTTCAAAGTGAGTGGGGATTCAGGAAACTTACGAATCGTCATGGCCGGCCCCTCCAAGGCAACCGGCGAAAGTACAACATTAACGCGAGAGCCATCCAACAGCCTTGCATCAACCATCGGGCTGGACTCATTAACTGCACGGTTCACTCGGGCAACTATTGCCTGAATGACATCCTCGAGCTTTTCTTTACTTTCAAACCTCACTTCCGTTAGCTCGACGCGGCCATTCTGCTCGATAAAAATTTGATCATGACGATTAATCATAATTTCCGTCACCTCTGCATTGTCCACTAGCGGCTGCAGTACATCCAATCCGCGGAACGAATTAAAGAGCCGCATAACTAACAGATGTTTTTGCCCTGCGGTTAAATATCCATCGAACGGATAGCCGAACACCTCCTGCTCGATCATCTCCATCAACAGGCCGTCAGTAACAGAAAAGGATACATCCAGTTTTTCTTTTATCGTTTGTTTCAACAGCATAACGGTTTCATCCGACCACATTCGATTGTCCTCCCTGTTGTCGAGCTGCAAGCCATGAAAGAGCAGCCAAGTTTTCGCTAAATACGCCACGTGCTTGCAGTACATCCATCGTGCCAATCGCTTTCCATTCTGGAATATAAGGAAGATAGCCTAAAACCGGAAACTCAAGTGCTGCAACCTCATTCTTCATTGAACCACTATACTTGTTGAATACTAATCTCAGCTTTTGACTAACTTCTTTTGCAGACAATACCTCCTTATCAGCAAACTGCCGTATCTGCAGCATCGTTTTTTCCAAGTGAATTCGATCATCAATAACAAGCCAAAGCACTGAATCACTTAGTTTAAGCGAGGCTAAAGTTCTGGGATAAAGCGATGAATCGAGATCAAGCAAAATACAATCATACCTTCCCGTTGCAAGCACAGCCTTTATAATGGATTCCGTATCCAATTCGGTCATTTCAGACATCTCGGCAGAATCCGATACACCAGGAAAAAAATCAAATCCCATTGCATGATGCTTTCGCTTATAACGCTCCACCTTCGCCGACTGCACACGAGGATCCGTTTTCCCATAATAAAGCATCCTGGAGAAGCAATTCTCACTCTCTGAGCCTGCCCCCTTAAGCCATGATGGGGAAGGCAATTGTTCAAAATTTAAGTAAAAGACCCTCATTCCCTTATAAGTAAGTTCTCTCGCCAGATGTACCGCTGCTAATGTTTTACCGCTGCCTCCCACAGCAGAATATACAGCAATAACCTCGGAGCTTCGGTTCCCCTTAAGCATCCTACTCGTAGTAAATTCGTTGAAATGTGAAACAATATGAGACAACAGCTGATTTAACGGCTGATATTTGCAAAGCACCGGATACTCCACAATATCCGCCTGGACCCGTGTATTACTTAATAGGATCAGGCACCCATGCTGTTGACGAAACACAAGCTCCGGTAGCGGCATAAAGCTTTCGTTTACAAGCAATATATACAGCTCCTGAGTACGTCCAATATAAGAAAATCCTTGCTCCTTCGTTGTAAACACACTCATTGTAAAAGTTTCTGCATAATCTGAAGTCCGGATGTACGACGAAATCATATCGATAAAATAACTATCCTGCTCCAGCAAAACGAGCTTCATCTTAGACATATCCTTCCGGCCCCTCCCCCTTTATCTGACAGCATTCTCAAGAGCACTAAGCCCCCGCACTACACCTGAAAAGCGGCGGTCATGCTTTCGTTGATGCTTACATCATCCCCTTTAATTGCAAAAGTCCACTGCCTATCAGAACTGCCGATAGTATCGCCAGCACGACCGCAGCTTTAACTTTGTTTGTAATAACCTATCGCCTCCTCAAATAGGAACGCAAAAAAAGCACTCACTGAACAAGAAAAACTCTTGATCAGCGGTGCTTCCGCCTGCGGTTCTATTAATATTACTTTGAATTATAGCACATTATTAGGAATTATCAACTATTTTGGAATATTATGTTTGATTATGCCTCTGCAAATATTAATGTATATTGGGTGCCTTTACCGAGTTCGCTTTTAATATCTATTTTTCCATTCATTTTCTTAATAATACCAAACGATACCATAGTACCGAGCCCTGTTCCTTTTTCTTTTGTTGAGTAATAAGGGGTTCCGAGTCTTTTGATTTGTTCAGACGTCATTCCCACCCCCGTGTCGGTAATGATAATTGCAACATTATGGTTGATTTTAACGGCTTTTATTTCTAAAATACCCTTACTGTCCATGGCCTCAATTGCATTTTTGCCAATGTTAATTAACGCTTGCCGAAATTTATGACGGTCTCCAACAATATAAAGCGCATCATTTTCCGATAAAATTTCCTTTATCTCTATATGATTGTAATTAGCATAAGTTAGGAGAACATTTGACATATAGCTAATTTCGTCCTTTACACTCATCTTCTCAATAATTTCAGGATCCGGTTTCGCAAGAGAAAGATAATCTGTAATAATTAATTGTGCACGATCTAATTCCTCCAAGCAAATTCTCTGGTAAAGAAGCTTCTTTTCCTCACCTAAATTTTGTGCTCCAAACAATTGGATAAATCCTCTCACCGTTGTAAGCGGATTACGAATCTCATGAGCTACAGATGCAGCCATATCGCTAACGATTTTCATTTTCTCACTTTTTATAACCTCTTCTTGCATATGGAAGTATTTATTCAAAAATTCTATTAAATAAACGCATATGCCGATAATGAGCCCCTGCAACAAATAGGTCTCTATAGTTGTTATCACACTTTTGAAAAAAAATTGAATCCTATGAGTAAGAAGATAATAAATTAGATTCGTTATCAATTTAAAAAATGTACATAAAATGACTGCCGCTGCAATTTTTTGATATAACTTGAGATTAACGAATTTTTTATATGAGACTGCAATCATTGTAAAACTCGGCACTGACGCTACACTATACAGCAAATTGACTGGACTTCCCAATAGGTGCCGATATGTGATAAGAGTTACAAACAATAAAATAGAGACCTCAAGGCCTCCATATAGTGCACCAAGTACAATAGGGATGGAGCGGAAATCATAAACCATTCCATTTATATTGAGCGGGAAAGACATCGTTATTACTAAGGCAACGGAAAACAAGATGTACAATAAAAATTTGTATAACGGCACTCTGCTTTTGGTTCTATATATATACGGGTAAAAGACTAATGGAGAAAAGATAAAAAATATATTGACGATAAAATCTTTGAAATAACTTAACATAGATGACTTTCCTCCGGCTTAAGCTATTTTTTTGTTTTCCATTTCCAAAATGCGTCAATTGTACATTCGACAATCTTGGCTGCTTTCCTTCTGTGAACAGATGTATATTTGAAAATAAACAAAACAAAAACAGCTCATTCCTCTAAGAGGAATGAGCTGTTTGGATAGCCAATATCATAGTCGTTTATGATTGGTTCATTTCCTTCAAATACCCAATTGCTTTGCGATACGCTACCGGATGCATATATCTTTGAGCAAGCTCTGATTTAGCCGATTGAAAAAACATGCGCACCAGCGAGCTGCTTGTCAGCATATCAGGCGTATAAGGTGATAAGTATATCGTATCCGCAGAAGTCGTATTTCGAATATACTGCTCCATCTGGAGCTCGTAATCCAAATCCGTTGCATTTCGAATCCCCCGAATGACTACATCAATCTGATGAGCATTTATATAATTAGCAACAATACCTTCAAACGGGACAATATTTACCTGATTTAAAAACTCGCTGTCTACAGACGACTTCACTAATTCCGTTCTTTGCTCCAATGAAAAATAATGTTTTTTCGAACGATTATTAGCGATAATGATATGCACATTTTCAAACAGCTTTAAGGCACGTTCAATAACGGATAAATGACCTAATGTAATAGGGTCGAAGCTTCCCGCATAAACGGCTTTCATTTGAATTCTCCCCTTCTCCGATGTAATCGGTTATTGGTTTATTCAGCTTCCTGCTGCTCAACTATACATCTGTGTTAGTTACGACAAGCTCCCATAATTGCTTAGGCAGCCTGTAACGAGTCATGACGGCCTCCTGTTTATAAACGACACGCCATTTTTCAAACAAATGATCAACTTGATCCTCATTAAAAAATCGCTTCCGGCGCCCCTCATGCTCGTAATAATTAGGTTCGATCTCCATTCCCTGACCCGCTCCAAAATCCACATCATGGACGGAATTCAGCCTGCACAGCAGGTTCCCGCCAGGCTGCAGCACACGCTGCAGCTCCGCAAGGATGGACCCAGTATCAGACCAGGAAAAATAATGCAAGCTTAAATCGGCGATAACGGTCATAGCACTATTCGATTCAAATGGAAGCTTTTCCAACAGATTTACCTGCATGGTTACCGCATCAGGCACATATTGCTGAACCTTCTGCAGCGCTTCCTCTGACAAATCGCATGAAATGACGCGAAATCCCCTCTCGTTTAAATATAGAGTGTCACAGCCAACGCCACAGCCCAGATCAATAACAGGAATATTGCGTGTCAGCTCCAATAGAGACGTATGTTTGTCCAGCCAGTCATCATAAACGGGCTTGCCATTATCCATTTCAGCAAATACTTGGTTCCAATAATTTTGTTCTTTCTGCATAGAGTCCTCCCTTAACCGTCATCAGGATTTGATAAAAAACAAGGTCAGTTCCTCCCGATTATGAAACAACTGCTTCGCTTTCTGCAAATTCAGCTCAGGCTCAATATCCTCCAGCAGCTCACGAACAGTTTGAAACGGCTTTTTATGCATTAGCTTGACCGTAATGATTGCAGTTCCTCCACTTTGAAGTGCGTGAAGCAGCCCTTTTACGAGTCTGCCCATTTGGCGTGGGCTCCAGCTCATATCGCATACGAGAAGATCAAAAGAATCTGGCTGAAGTAGCACATCACTTGCATTTTTCTTATGAAATGTCAGATTCGGATGTTTAAGAAGACTTGCATCGAGCTTGGCCGGATCAATCGCAGTGACCTTAACTCCTCTTTCCAGCAATAAAGACGTCCATCCACCCGGCGCCGCACCAATATCAATTGCCGATCGATATTGTGTGAAATCAAGACCAAACGCTACTTCTGATTCCAGCAGCTTGAACTTGGCCCGAGATACTTGACCATCCTCCTTACGGAAACGAATAGCCCCACCCGACCAATCGGATAAATTGTCTGTTGGCTTGGAAATTCCGGCATACGCTCTCTCCGGTGTCAAATAGACCGACAAGATAAGCTCCGCATCCTTGGCAACCGGCACAATTGCATAAGCATCCATCAGAACACTATCCAAAGCCTTTTTACACTCGCCTGTTGACAATTGGGATGTCTGCTCCGTCTTACGAATTTGTATCGCGAGTTTGGTCCCCTCAGCCAGTTGAAAGCTGTTGCTAATCCATGACTGAAGCGAGGTTATGGAACCATCCCAGTCCAGCTCAGTATCCACAGGTTGCATATGACGAAGAAACATAGGCTCTTGCTCCAACACCTTGCTTATCGCATCCATTTTTCCAAGGGGCAAGGAATATAGAAATATTTCGGCAGGCACCACATGACTAAATTTAGCCTCGTTGCCAAACAAACGCCGAATTTCTTCTTGTGCCTGCTGTCCGAAGCCATGGTTCGCTGTTCCAATAAAAACGCTGCTTTTTACCGTATCTACTATCATTACAGCACCTTAATCCAAGGCCGCCCCTGGAACCATTCCAACGATACCGGAACCTGAAACGCCTTGAGTAAATTATCTTCTGTCAATACATCCTCTTTGCGGCCCGATGCGATAAGCTTTCCATCATCTATAAGCGCCACATGAGTAAACATCGGCATTATTTCTTCGATATGATGAGTTACATATAATACTGTAATGTTTTGTTGCCCCAGTCGGTTCACTGTCTCCAGCAGCCTTTCCCGCTCGAATAAATCCAGGCCTGAGCAGGGCTCGTCCATTATAAGAATCGAGGGATTAGTCATAAGCGATCGAGCCAGCATGATTTTTTTGCGCTCACCTTGAGATAATGAACCTAGTGCTTGATCAGCTAGATGCGGCAGTCTTACCTCTTCCAGCATACGCAATGCCTTTTGCCGAACCTCATCAGGAATTTCTTCATAAAACCGCAAAAATGCATACTCACCGGTAGCAACAACCTCCCAAACGGGATCGGCCGGGTTTAATTTCTCATATAAGGATTGACTGATGTATCCAATTTTTTTACGCACTTCTCTTACGTCACATTGACCGTATGTATGCTCTAACACTTGAACTTGACCGCGGCTCGGAAATTGATACCCGTTAATCAGTTCCAAAATGGTCGTTTTGCCGGAACCGTTTTTACCGAGAATAACCCAGTGCTCACCCAAGTTGGCCTGAATTTCAATATCGGATAAAATCGCCCGCTCCTCGCGGACAAAATGAATATTTTTCAATGATAAAACTTGCATGCGCAGGATCACAACCTATTCTTGTACAGTATTGGAAATTTTTTGTAGTGTATCATAAAGCATGGGCCCATTAATTAGCTGCACACCTTCAGGTTTATTCTGGTACAACAGCTGATACATAGCTTTTTTGCCGCTTAGACTGGAGGTATGCAGGTAGATTTCTTCCGGATATCGTCCCGCAGCAACTATATAATGTACGACATTCAAACCATCAGGCTGCCCCCAACCCAAATCAAAATCGAGGGAAAGAATACCAACCTCACATTCCTGAAGCAAAAGAATGCACTCTTCGGCGCTGTGGGCAGCTACAAATCCTTTGGGACAAGGTCTCATATCGTCCAGATAAACATGAATGATGGAAATCACCTCTTTTCAAAAGAAAGCTTTATTAAGCCGTATTCTCACATAAATTATGAAGTATGAAACTATGAACCGGAATAAAACTAACTTCATTGAACGTCCTTGGTGCGCGACAACTCAAGAACAAATTCAATCTCAGAAGCATGTGATCCATTGGCAGGAGTCGGGGTCTCTAGTACAAGTGGATGAGAACATAAGGATGGTGATTGTAGAAACTCTCGGAACCGCAGCTCACCTATATATCCCTTGCCTATATTCTCATGCCGGTCCTTCCCCATACCTCCGGGATACAACGAATCGTTAATATGAATAGCTTTTAAATGATCAAAATACCCAAGTGAAGAGGCTTTAGCAGCCAGCTCTCCCCATCCATTCGGGTGTGATGGCCATAAACCGCTAGCATAAGCATGGCATGTATCGAAGCAAAAACCGATATGCTCACGGCAATCCGACAAATTCCGAATTTGCATAAGCTCCTCCAAAGAGGTGCCCATCCTCGTGCCTTCTCCAGCTTGGTTCTCAATAAGCAGCTTGGCTTGGCCCTGCCAGTCTGAAAGCACTTCATGTAAACATTGTATAATATTTTTATAGCCTTGTAACGTATCCCCGCCTTTATATTTGCCAAAGTGCACCACAACGCCTACGGAACCACAAGCCTCGGCAATCTCCAGATCGTTGCGCAATGACATAACGGTTGCATGACGAAGCTCGGAATCCTCAGAGGCCAGGTTGGTCGGATAGGGAGAATGTGCGATCGAAAGGACGCCCTGTTCACGGCACAGCGAGAAGCAAGCTTCGGCATCTTTGGGATTCCAGCGCTTAATGATTAAGCTTCGCGGGTTTTTGGGAAAGTATTGAAATGCTCCCGCTTGCAGCTTAATCGCTGTTTTGGCTGCTTCTTCATAACCTTTGCGTATGCTAATATGACAGCCTATTTTCATCGTTTCTTCCCACCTCCCAGTGCTCTTTCAGACAAAATTCAATCACTAGCTCTGACAGTTCAAACAGCAAAAAGACTTCTTGGATGACACATCCTGCCGGAGCAAAGGACGCCCGCAGCGTACACAGGGCTCTCCTTCCCGGTCGTATACTTTGCATTGACTATCATACCCGCCCGTTAGATGATCTCCCGAGTACAGCGGCATTTCCATATACCCACCCTGATGTGCAGCGGTCTGAAGTACATGTCGCATAGAAAGAAATAGACGTTCCAGCTCCTCTTGGTGAAGCTGCTGGCAGCGACGTGACGGAAGCAAGCCCGCTTCAAAGCATATTTCATCGGAATAACAATTGCCAATTCCAGAAATAACACTTTGGTCAACTAATGTTGACTTTAAGGTTCCCCGATTCCTTTGCAGTAATAGGGCGAAATCATTGAAGGAGAACCCGGGCTCCAAAGGTTCAGGTCCGAGCTTTTGCAGCAGCCTCTCGACATCCGAGACATCGTATAAATGCAAATACCCCAACCTCAATCCAATAAAATATAAATGACGGTTTCCCCAGCTTATAGTTATTTGTACAGTCCGTTCCGGCCTATCATCGCCGCTTCCGTAATACATCATTCCACCAAGCATAAGATGAAGCACAAGCACCTTACCCGTGTTAAGATGGAACAAAAGATGCTTAGCCTTGCGTTCAATCGTGTGAATGGAGGCACCTATCAGCTGCTGCTGAAAAAACCCCACTGAAGTATTGATTGATTTTTCTCTTCCGACTTCAACTGCTGTTATCGGTATGCCGGTAATTCTCGGGTTTAGCAGAAGCCTGTAATTTTCCATTTCCGGTAGCTCAGGCATACATATCTCGGCTCCTTATCATAATGAATAAGAGACTCTTATGTGTACCAATTAACCTAACTTCGCTGAATTGGTAACACTTGTCTTTCTATATGTAACCAATTTTTGGCTGCTTTATCCCAGTATGCGTTGAAATAGATCGTTCCGGAAACAACTCCAGCCATATCCGCGTAGGTTCTTTCACAAAAAATCCTCTGCACCAATACAGGCGTCAGAGGATTTTCATTTTACAATATGCAGCTTTATTTTTCTAAATGACGACGGAAAAAGCGAATGATTCTCGAATTCATTGCGATGTGGTTTTCCATTTTCTCTGTCTGATGCCCTTCGTCCTCGAAAATGACCAGCTCGGCTTCTTGACCTCTAGCCTGCATATCCGCGAACAACTGCTCGGCCTCCGTAACCGGAACCCGTGTATCATTGCGTCCGTGAAAGATGAGCAGCGGTACCTTGATCTTATGCGAATGATTGAATGGCGCGATTTCCTCAAAAAAGTCAGAATCGTCAGCGAGCGTACCGTACTCCGATTCGCGCAGCTTTCTGCGCCATTCGCCTGTATTTTGCAGAAAGGTACGGAAATGGGTTATCCCTACGATATCCACTCCCGCTGCCCATAAATCAGGATAATGCGTGAGCGCAGCGAGTACCATGAATCCCCCGTAGCTCCGTCCCATGATGCCAATGTTGGCTGTATCGATTTCCTCGAAGCGGCCAAGATCCTTCACCATCTCTGCCAAATCCGCGACTGTGTCCATCCTTTTCCGTCCGTTATCGAGATTCAAATAGTTTTTGCCGTAGCCCATACTGCCGCGAACATTCGGTGCAATAACGTTAAACCCTTTTCCAACCAAATATTGGATGACCGGTTGAAACTCGAAGCGAATTTGCGATTCCGGCCCGCCATGTACGTAAACGACTGTTGGTGACTTTTGGGCCGTCAGCGCTGCTCCTTCCGATTTGGATTGCCCCATTGTATACCTCGATGGATCGGGTCTGTAATAAAAATACGGAACTTCAACACCGTCAAAGGATTTGAATGTGCAAAGCTCAGGTTTACGCAGTAAATGCGCGATGCTCTCCGCCGCACCGAAATGAGTAAGCTGCTGGAACGATGTGTCGTTTGTCCGGTAGGACCAGACATCTCCTGGCTGTATTGGACTCTTGAGGGCAAAAACGAGCTGCTCCTCGTTCAACCAGGACAAAGATTGTATAACGCCTTTCGGCTGCCCTTTAGTTGCTACTGAGCTTCCATTTTCCAAATAATACATATATAAAACTGACATGCCGCCTTCATTTACTGTATAAGCAATTCGGCTTCTATCGGGTGACAGCTTGGCCTCCTCAATATCCCACTCGGGAATATGGCAGAGCAAATCCGCTCCTGTTCGATCCGCGGAAAAACAGTACAGCGCCATCGTGTTTTCAGCGGCATTCGTGATTAAGTAACCTGTACCATCCTCACAGAGCTGTACGGAAGTATAAACCCCCGCTCCCTCCAAACCAATTCGACGGGTGCCTCCATCTTGAAGATCAAGTACGTACAAATGCTGCGAGATACTCGTCTCGTCGGTAACGAACAATAGTCCAGAGCCATCTGGCAGCCAGCAGAGAGGAACACACTTGCTCTCGTGCCGATAGACGACCTCCAACTGTTTCGTCTCCACATCCAGCACATAAAGATCAAATAAACCGGGACCTCTCCGGTTGCTGGAGAAGGTAATTTTTTTCCCGCATGGAGACCAGCTGCCCAGATGGTGGAAATGATCCGGGGAAAAGACAAGCTCCTGCACCTGCAGCGTCTCGTTGTCCAACAGATACAGCTGCTGCTTCTCATTTCCTTTGTGATCCATGCCTATAACTGTCCTGAAGCCGCAGGAAGAATGCTTCACGGCCATCACCCGATCCGACAGCTGTACGACCTGCTTACAGCTCGACTCTGCTGCATCCCAACTCCAAAGCTGGGGTAATCCCGTTTTTTTCGTTATAAATGTAACCCGGTTTCGATGAGGTACTACCTGCGGCTGGTAAGCCAATATTACGTTTAAATAAGCTTGGAGCGTGCTGTTATCTTCTGTATGTTCATTGTTTTCCATCGTTTTTGAACTCCTTACCGAATGTTATTAGGCGTAAGCCCCGATACCCCATTATAGCGGGAAGTGGCAGGCAGCTGCATGGCCATTCGCTTGTTCCTGCAAAATGGGTGCTATGTTGCGGCACAATTCTTGTACATAAGGGCAGCGTGTATGAAAGCTGCAGCCTTTGGGCGGATTCGCGGGGCTCGGCAAGTCACCCTGCAAAATGATACGTTCTTTCCGTTGTGTCGGATCAGGGACTGGAACAGCTGAAAGCAGTGCTTGTGTATAAGGATGTCTTGGATGAGCGAATAAAGATTCGCGATCAGCCAATTCGACAATTTTGCCCAAATACATAACTGCAATACGGTCACTGATATGTTTGACCGCCGGCAAGCCATGAGCGATAAAAATATAGGTCAGCTGCAATTCCTTTTGCAGCTTTTTGAGCAAATTCAAAATTTGTGATTGTATGGATACGTCCAAAGCCGATACCGCTTCATCGCAAACGATCAGACTCGGATTAAGCGCAAGCGCTCTGGCTATTCCAATCCGCTGTTTCTGTCCTCCGCTGAATTCGTGGGGATGGCGCGAAAGATGATGTGTATCGAGACCGACCAGCCGCAATAGCTCTATAACCTTTTCTTTTAATGCTGCACCCTTATAAAGACCGTGTACCACCAAGGGCTCAGACACGATATCCTCCACGCTCATCCGCGGGTTAAGTGAGGAATACGGATCCTGGAAAATGATTTGCATATTGCGGCGTGCTTTGCGCAGCTCCTCTTTGGATAGGACGGTCATCTGTTTTCCCTCAAACCATACTTCCCCTTCCGTTGGCTCGATGAGCTGCAGAATGAGCTGTCCAGCTGTAGACTTACCGCATCCGGACTCGCCTACAATTCCAAGCGTCTCTCCGCGGTATACTGACAAATCAATACCGTCAACGGCGCGTACGGAACCTTTTTGTGTGCTGAATAAGCCTTGTTTAAACGGAAAATGTTTTTTTAACCCTTTAACCTCCAATAACGGCAGGGGCGTTTGATTCATGCTAAATCACTCCTTACTGGCTGTAAAAGCAACGTGCCCGATGGCTGTCGTTCACCGTCTCAAGCAATGGTTTATTGGCCTTGCATTGTTCCGTGGCGATTGGGCAGCGCGGGTGGAATGCACAGCCGCTCGGCATTTGCAGCGGATTCGGTACGGAGCCGTAGATGGAATCCAGCTCATCGAGCTGTTCATCGACTTTCGGCAATGAGCCCAGAAGCCCTCTTGTATACGGATGTTTCGGAGAGGCAAACAATTCGAATACATTAGCCTCTTCCACTATCTCTCCGGCATACATAACGATCACTCTGTCAGCCATTTCCGCAACAACTCCAAGATCGTGAGTGATCAGAACGACTCCTGTATCACGCTCTTTGGATAATGCTTTCAACAATTCAAGTATTTGCGCTTGGATCGTCACATCAAGGGCCGTCGTCGGCTCGTCAGCAATTAATAAAGCCGGGTTGCAGGCAAGGGCCATTGCGATCATTACTCTTTGCCGCATCCCCCCAGAAAGCTGATGAGGGAAATAATCAACCACTTTGTCTGCACGTGGAATTCCAACATCATCCAACATCTGTATGCTTTTAAGTTTGGCTTGTTTTTTATTCAACCCCTGATGATGCGCAAATACTTCGCCAAGCTGGTTTCCAACCGTAAACACAGGATTAAGCGATGTCATCGGCTCCTGAAAAATCATTGAAAGTTTATTCCCCCTGAGCTTGCGCAGCTCATAATTGCTTTTATTCAGCAAATTTTCACCATCTAGCAAAATTTCACCGCCAACTACTTTCCCAGGTGCAGCTACGAGCCCCATGATAGAAAGTGAGGTAACGCTTTTACCGCAACCGGATTCACCAACAATAGCCAACGTTTCCCCTTTGGATACGGAAAACGAAATATCATTGACAGAAGCAACGACCCCGCCTTCGGTTTTAAAATGCGTTTGCAAGTTTTTAACTTCCAGCAATTGTACCAATACTCTCACCTCTTTTGTTCCGTATCATAATAGTAGTATTATTTTGTTTTCATTCGAGGATCAAGCACGTCCCTCAGCCAGTCACCTAGGAAAATAATGCCCAGAACTGTGATTGTAATAGCAACTCCAGGGAATGTAGCGACCCACCAGCTAGTGGCAAGATATTGTCTGCCATCACTCAGCATACCTCCCCACGTAACAGTCGGCGGCTGAATGCCCAGACCCAGGAAGCTTAAGGACGCTTCCAAAATAATAGTTGTAGCCACACTTAAAGTGGAAACGACAATAAATGAAGAAATAACATTAGGAAGTATATGCTTGACTATAATCCGGTAATTTTTCGCACCTACCGAACGGGCTGCTCTCACATAATCGCGCTCTTTAACACTAAGCACTTCACTTCGGATAATGCGCGCATATTTAACCCAATTGGTTATCCCAATAACGAAAATCAGCGTGGATAATCCCGGCCCCAAAACAGCTAAAATCACAAGGATGAATAATATATTCGGTATGGCCAAAAATGTATCGACAGTTCTCATTATGACCTTATCGATCCAACCCCCATAGTATCCAGAAACAAGCCCTAAAATAACGCCGATCGTACCAGCTACGGCTACCGCGCATATTCCTACAAGCAGCGATATCTGCGAACCATAAATAATGCGACTGAGCACATCCCGCCCAAGATTGTCCGTGCCAAGCGGATAATCAGCGGAGCCTTTATCCATCCACATCGGCGGCAGCAGCCGCTTTGCCGCACTAGTTTTGACCGGGTCGTGCGGAGCAACAACACCGGCAAACAACGCCATGAACACAACAGCGACTATGATAACAAATCCAATCGTACCCGTTTTGCTTTTCAACAGTGAGCGTGCTAAACGCCTTGCCTTGCTGACACCTTTTGTAGTTTCTCGTCTGTTAACCTGCCCGCTCTGCGTCTCGATCAATGAACTCATATGTTCCCCCCCTTGCTGCTAATTAAATTTAATTCGCGGATCCAATAACCGGTATACCAGATCAGCTAGCATATTGCTTGCTATAACCAATATTGCGATCACAAATACGGCTGCTTGAACGATCGCCATATCTCTCGTATTGACCGCTTGAACAATTAATTGTCCCATGCCGGGCCAAGCGAAGATCGCCTCCGTAATTAATGCCCCGCTTATTAAAGATGAAATTTGCAGCGCCATGATCGTAACAACAGGAATTAATGAATTGCGGAAAGCATGTTTATAAATAACAATTTTTTCACCCAAGCCTTTACTTCTGGCGGTACGAATATAATCCTGGCCCAATATTTCTAGCATGCTGGAACGAATCAAACGTGTCATCTCTGCAGCTATCCCTGTTCCAAGCGTAAACGCAGGCAAGATCAGATGAGCGAACGTTCCTCGACCAGATACCGGAAATATGCCCAATTTAACTGAAAACAATAAAATAAACATGATCCCTAGCCAAAAGTGGGGCATTGCTTTACCGAGTACCGCCGCTCCTGTTGCTAGCACGTCCCAGAAGGAATTCCGCTTCGTTGCCGAAATGATGCCAAGTGGAATCGCAATAACTGTAGCAACAATCATCGCAAAAAAAGCAAGCTCGAACGTAGCCGGAAGCCGGGCTAATACGATTGGCAGCGCAGGCTCGTTGTAACGAAATGACTTACCGAAATCCCCTTGCAGCAAGTTGCCAAGAAAACTGAAATATTGACTGATTAACGGCTGATCCAAGCCTAGTGCGATGCTCAGTGTTCGGCGGTCTTCATCAGTGGCCGTGTCCGGGAGCATCAACGATACAGGATCACCTGAAACATGCACCAACAAGAAAACGATAATGGAAATCATAAACAATACCGGGATGACCTGAATGATCGATTTTAATAAAAATTGCCTCACGCTTTACCTCCCAATGTAAGCCTTGAATTAATAAGGGGCCCCACCTCTGAGACCCCCAGCGTAAAAGCGGCTACTTCATAGTAATTTCATCTGCATAGGTGATTTCATCGATTCTTGGTGTAAAGTTAAGGCGTTTGTTCGTTCCATAGTTAGCTACCAATTGCAGCAAGTTGATTTGCGGTCGGTCTTTTGCTAGAATATCCTGAACTTGCTGGAACTGCTTTTCCCGTTCTTGAGCGTTCATATTTTTCTCAGCTGCACTTAACAGCTTGAGCACTTCCGGATTGTCGTAACCGGTATCCGGGGCAAGGCGTTTGTATAGAAGTGCTGCGTCAAACATAGAATTGGCATAAGCGACCAGAAACATATCTCCGGTTGTACCCGCGTTGCGTTTTTCATTAAACTTGCTGCTTTCTAATATTTCGAGGTTCACTTTAATGCCCACTTCGCCAAGCATAGCGGCAATAAACTCAGAAGTTTCCTTATCCTTCAACGTTTTTCCAACCGAACCTGTAAAGTTAATCGTCAACCCTTTTTCATACCCGGCTTCCTTCAACAATTGCTTGGCTCGATCAGGATCGAACTGCGATTTGCCGAACAAATCCGGCTTAGCCCCGAAAATACCCGGAGTAATCGCTGTCATTGTTTCTTTCCCATCGCCTTCAAACAGATTTTTGATGATGGCTTTTTTATCAATGGCCAAATCAATCGCTTCACGAACCTTCGGATCTGCAGTAGGTCCGCTTTTCGTGCGAAGCGCCAGCATCATCACACGTGTTGTCGGTCCGGATAACGATTGAGTGGTTTTGTTCTCATTAACCCGCTTCATGTCAGTCGGCGGAATTTGCACCGCGATATCAACCCCACCGGTCATCAGCTCGGAAACCCTTGTCGCTTCTTCTGGAATAGACCGGAAAACCAACTTATCCCATTTCGGCTTATCTCCAAAATAAGTGTCGGTTTTCACCAAAGTCACGCGGTCGTCGCGCAGCCATTCGAAAAATTTATAAGGTCCGGTTCCAACAGGATTTTTGAGGAACGCTTCCATTCCTTTTTCCTGAATATATTTAAATGGCAGCATGCTTGAGCCCAGTCGGGAAAGTCTGGATAGCAGTACCGGCTCCGTTTCACTTGTAATGATATCAACCGTGTAATCGTCGACGATTTTCACTTCTTTAATTTGCTTGTAGTTTCCGTATTCAACCAGCTTTTGATCTTTAGCCACGCGCTCCAGTGAAAACTTCACATCAGCAGCAGTAAAGGAGTCGCCATTATGAAATTTCACGCCTTCCCGCAGCTTGAATCTCCAGGTTGTCGGGTTTGTCGTTTCCCAGGATAGAGCGAGATCCGGCTGAAATTTGCCATCCGGGCTTTTTTTAACCAAATAATTGAACATGTTGACATGGACCGATTCTGTACCTGTGAAGCCATGATTATGCACATCAAATCCGATAATGTCGCTGCTTCTGGCTATCGTCAGCACTTTTTCTCCACCCATACCGGCCCCTTGGCTTGAATCGTTTGCATCAGGTTTGCCACAACCGGCAAGCGCAGCGGATAATGCAATAATAATGGCCAGACTCGTGGTCCCAAATCGTTTCATTAATAATTTCCCCCTCGATTTTATTCATACACATTCCTATGTTTGTTTGGAAAACTCATCCATAATTGCTGCTATATGTTTAATACCTTGAATAAAATCTTCCACAAAAATGTTCTCGTTGGGAGCATGATTATTGGATGCGAAATGACCTACTCCAACGGAAACAGAAGGAATTCCAATTCGTTGGCACAAAATATACATAGGCCCCGTTGCCGGTGACATAGGCTTGATTGTAGGCTCAGAGCCGTAAATTTCCTTGGCTGTTTTAATAACCGAGCGAGCCAATGGTCCGTCAAGCGGCGAACGTGCGGGATAAGTCATTGTATGCGGAATCATTTCAATATCTGAAAAGCCGTGCTCGTCCAAATGCTTCCGCAAATGCTCATAAATGGTATGCGGCTCTTGATTTGGTACGAGACGGAAATCAATCTTCACTCTTGCTTCTAATGGCAGCACCGTCTTTTTACCTTCGGCTATGTAACCGGATTTGAAGCCGCAAACCGTACAGGTAGGCTGATATATTAGCTTTTCTTTCAACGGCAAGCCCGACAGCTCAAGAACGAATGAGTCCAGTCCAAACTTCTTCAATGTGCTTTCTTCGTCGTAATCCATGTTGTTCAATACTTCAAGGTCTGTTTTCGTTAAAGAGGCTACTTGATCGTAAAAGCCTTTAATTTGAATTCGCTCATCCGGCGTTTTTAATGTGTTTAAAGCCCAGATTAAACGCCAAGCCGGATTTTCGATAATAGCCGCATTGGAAGAATGCATATCGGTGTTCGCTCCCCGGCAAACCAGCTCAACATAACACATCCCCTTGACCCCAAAGCTTGCCTGCAAACTGCCGTCCGCATCCTTATAACCAAATTCCCAAATGCATCCGTCAGCTTGAACCAATTCTCTATTCGCATCCACAAACTCCCGCAGATGAAGACTGCCGATCTCTTCCTCACCTTCGATGATAAACTTGATGTTGAGCGGAAGCTCACCCTTTACTGCCATATAGGCGTCAACTGCAGCCAATCGTGCTATAAGGTTTCCTTTATTGTCAGCAACCCCTCTGGCAATGATTCGACCATCTTTTATTTCAGCCGCAAAAGGTGGTGAGTCCCATAATTCAATAGGGTCCTCTGGTTGAACGTCGTAATGATTATAAAAAGAAAGCGTACTCTTTTTATAGTTTTGAAACTCTCCATACACAACCGGATAACCGGAAGTTTGAACCTGTGCCGCTTTTCCGCCAAGCTGTTGAATCAAAGATTCCACCATGCCAGCCGTTTTTGTCATTCCGCGATTTTGTGCGGCAACACTGGGCTGTCGGCAAATATCCTGCAGCCATTGGATATATTTGTTCCTGTTTAGCTCGACATATTTAAACACATCATTCAAAACCCGCCACCTCTTTTATAATGGAATATTTCCTTTATTATTCCTTAAATAAATATAAAACATGTGTTATGATAGTGTCAATAAGCAAGTGTAATAAAACATCACATAATACAGAAGGATTTTCCATATTGTAAGCGAATATTATCCATCACGAAACTTAACTATACCGGAAAATGCCTGAAAGGAGTCTAAAACACATGATTGCCAGAGTTGGAGCCGTCGGTCCTAAGGACTCTATTGAGTTGATCGCCGAAATCGGCAAAGAGTTTCAAAATCAATTGTCTGTTATTCCTTTCGTTTACAATTCAATGAGCGAAACGAGCGAAATTGTCATGCGGGAAGAACACGATATAGATATTTGGGTATTTTCAGGACAAGCCCCTTATTCGATCGCCCTCGAGCAGCCAATCAAACGCAAAGCGCTGTTTCCCCAATTAAACGGCTCCAGCCTCACCAAGGTGCTGATGGAAATCGTGTACCGCGATCGTTTGATTCTGGATCGGGTCAGCTTCGATACAATACTGCCGCATCATTTCAACGAAACCTGTACCGAACTTGATCTCATCTGTGATCATATCCATCTTTTATCGTATACCGGCTTCAAGCCGGAGGAAGAACTGCTGGAATTTCACAGCCAGCTGTTCGCCTTAGGAAAAGTGGATGCTTGCGCTACTTGCTTGAGCGGCGTCTACGAGAAACTGAAAGCGAAGGGCATCCCTGTCTATCGGATTCAGCCCAACCGGATGACCATTCGAACTATGCTGAATTTGGCCAGCACCGAGGGTGAGACGATGCATTTCAAAAAATCGCAGATTGCCGTCATGCTCATAAACATCGAAGAAACGGAAAAGCTCATCGAAAATAAAAGCTCTTACGATATACGCCGTCTCGACCTCCAATTTCAAGAAATGATTATTGACCATGTGGAGGCGTTATCGGGATCATTTATCGCTTTAGGCAACGGCAAGTTCCTCGTGTTTACAACAAGAGGAGCGTTTGAAGCTGCTGATTCTATAGCCGATCCCTCCGTTTTGCTCGAAAAGCTGGCCCTGATCACCGATTTGAAAACTAATATCGGAATCGGCTATGGTGTGACTGCACTGGCGGCGGAACGAAATGCTCAGCTTGCGATCCAGCACGCTAAAAAATCGGGCAATTTCATCGCCATTCTCGTTAAAGACACGGGAGAAATTGAAGGGCCGCTGCAGCAGGCCAAAAGCATCAATTTTAATTACCGCACGGAAGATCTTCAGATGCTCGAGCTGCTGAAAAAGGCCGGAGTAACCATTACGACTTACAACAAGATGCTGTCGGTACAGAAGAACTTGGGCCAGAATGCCATCAGTGCGTCGCTCATCGCTGAATCCCTTAGCATGACGAAACGAAACGCACGCCGTATCCTATCGGATTTGGAAGAGCATAACCTCGCCGAGCTAATAGGCGAAGAGGCTCCCTCCAACCGCGGCAGACCAAGCAAAATATACCGTATCAATCCTCTAACTCAATCGGTCTGATCGTTAAGAGGTTCCTCCAACACTTGAAGCATACGCACCTCACAGGCTGGCCGCAAAACTGCGCCCGGCCTGTATGTTTTTATTTATCCAATAATGCCGCCCCTGCTATTCCGGGATGTGTCATTTCATAAGGATCCAGTATGAGATTGAGTTCTTCCTCCGTGAGTACGTTATACAGAAGGCATAACTCGCGGACAGAACGGCCTGACAGCGTTGCTTCCCGAGCTATTCTTGCCGCGGTCTCGTACCCCAGATGAGGATTCAGTGCGGTTATCACACCTACACTTTTCTCTACATTTTCGACACATCTCTCCTCATTGGCTTCAATTCCTTCCAGACAATGGGTTCTGAATACTGTGAATGCTTGATTCATCATACTTAGTGACTGAATTAAATTAAATACAAGAACAGGACCCATGACATTGAGTTCCAGCTGTCCTGCTTCAGATGCGAGACAAATCGTATGATCGTTGCCGATCACCTGGAATGCAACCTGGTTGACGACTTCGCACATGACCGGATTCACCTTGCCCGGCATAATTGAAGAACCCGGCTGTCTGGCAGGCAAGCTTATTTCTCCAAGGCCTGTCCGCGGACCTGAGGCCATCAGCCGAAGGTCGTTGGCCATCTTCGACATGTTAATCATACAAACCTTGAGAGCTGCCGACACCTCCGTATAAGCATCGGTATTTTGCGTAGCATCCACCAGATTGTCCGCATTAATAAGCGGTAACCCTGTCAGTTCTGCGAGCAGCACGACCACCCTTTTAATATAGCGGGGATCTGCGTTCAATCCGGTGCCAACCGCAGTGGCCCCCATGTTCACCTCATACAGATGCTCACGCGTCTGCATGACTCGTTTAATGTCGCGTTGCAGTACTTTGGCATAAGCGCCAAACTCCTGTCCCAGGCGGATCGGCACCCCATCCTGCAAATGTGTTCGCCCCATTTTTATAACATGATCAAACTTAGCCACTTTGTCTTCCAATGAGCCCCTCATTTCCTCCATTGTCTGCAACAATTTGCCGATCAACTTAAGGACAGCGATATGTACAGCTGTAGGGACGGCATCATTCGTGGACTGTGCCATGTTGACATGGGTGTTCGGACTCACTGTAAAATAATCCCCTTTAGTCCCCCCAAGCAGCTCGATGGCCCGATTGGCAATAACTTCATTGGTGTTCATATTAATAGAAGTGCCTGCTCCGCCTTGTATCGGGTCTACAACAAACTGGTCATGCCATCTCCCTTCCAATATCTCTTCTGCTGCTCGCACGATCATATTGCCTAATGTCGGCTGCAGCTGCCGGATTTCCATATTAACCATCGCAGCAGCTTTCTTAACCACAGCCATTGCCCTGATTAGTTCACGGTCAATAGTATAGCCGCTAATCGGGAAGTTTTCCGCGGCGCGCATCGTTTGAATCCCGTAATACGCCTCTGCCGGAACTTCCTTTTGTCCAAGAAAATCTTTTTCCGTTCGCATTTGCATAGTCATCTCTGCAAGACCACCTTTTCTTATTAACAAAATGATAACTTTTCCTATGTTTCCTTCAATTTCGATTCTTGTTCCAAATGGAGCCGACAACAGCTGTATGTTTTCTAATACCTGAGTATCTGCTGTCAAATCCGGCCAGCCTCTGCGATACCTCGGTTGCCCGTAACCGATTTCAATTGGATGTAAAACAAGTTCCTTTAAATCACCGTTTTCCATCGTCCAGTACGGAATAACAGAAGACCACACTTTGGGGTCTGTTCCCAGCCCTCTTGTTTCATTGCCGCTTCTTTTGTCAAAAGCATCCGAAATATTGTCATTATTTCCTAAGCCGTACTTTTCATAAAAATCGGCAGGCAAATGCGTCACCGTATCGTTTTGGAAAATAAAATTCCCCAAACTATAGAAAATTGGTCGATTTTTATAAATTTCAATCCCGCGCACAATATGCGGTCCATGCCCAATGATGGCATTAGCTCCCTGGTCGATACACTTTCTGGCAAACGTTTTCAAAAATTCCGCAGGTTTATCTTTGGCATCTCCTTCCATTTCATGAGCGTGAATGCTTACAAGGATGTAGTCTGCTTGCCGCTTTGCCTCATCAATTCTATCCAGCATCCGCTGCATGTCAGCTTCGTGAGGTGTTGTTGTGAGGCCCTCTGACTCACCAGTCTGGAAACGGTATTTGCCAAACTGAAACACATTGGAGTCTGATGCTGCAAGAAACCCTTCCTTTTTAGACATATTTTGCTGGGCATTGATATACACCGTATCCGCTATCGCTCTTAATTGATCCATTTTCTCTGCAGAAACGATATGGTTCGCTTGATAACGAAGAGGGTTAATGCCAGGCCTGCCCTTCATATCGGGGCGCTGCTCCCCAGCAAGCCAAAATTCATGGAAAGTCGATGTCGCCGCGATGAGCGCAACTCGACCTGAAGCGGTCTCCATGTATTTAATTTGACTAGCCTCCGCCAAATTTTGGCCGACCCCTGCATGAATAAAGCCGTATTGATCCAAATATTTGACCGTAGCTTTCAATCCGTCGTACAAGTAATCCAAAGTATGGTTATTGGCCCATGCCAGCATGTTAAACCCATAATCTTTAATATCCTTCAACACCTCGGGCTGGGCTATTGCCCAGGTGCCCCCGCTTAAAGCTGATGGCGTTCCTTCGAAATGATGCGCAGTAACTTCCAAATTCGTAAAACGAACATCCGCCTTTTGAATAAGGCTCGAAACACCAGTAAACCGCTCCTCCTTCACAGACGGCAGTCTGCGTGTAATAAAACTGTCCCCTGTTGCAACAAATGTCATGGATGGGTTCATCTGCAGTTCCCCTTTTCTACAAGATCGTTTCTTGACATGCTAGCACAAGTCTGATGAGCAGCTCCGTTCCGATAACCAACACATTTTCATCAAAATCGAATCCTACCTGATGATGTCCATCTTCCAGCGGAGAACCGAATAATAGATATGATGCCTTTCCACCCTGCTGCTGAACGCGATTCATCATATACACAATATCCTCTGAGCCACCTAAATCCATGGACGGGATAAACGATTTCACGCTGCCCATCTGTTCCACGGCCTGACGGATGACAGGAATAAGCTCAAGACTGCTTTCTGCCCCGGGAGCTTCACCGACAATTTCCCATTCGCAGGCTACATTGTACATTATTGCCACATTCTCTATGATGCGGATAGCCTCATTTTTCACAAAATGGTTCAATTCCGTCGTACCGCCGCGAGTTTCCAGTTTCATCAATGCTTTGTCCGCAACAATGTTGCGGCCCGAGCCCGCTTCAAGCGTACCTACATTAATTCTTGTAGCTCCACCGCTGTGACGGCTAATTCCGTTCAAATGCAGCGAAGCGGCAGCAGCCGCGAGCAGCGCACTGCGTCCTTCTTCCGGAGCAGCCCCTGCATGCGCAGCTATGCCCGTGTAAGTGACATTAATTTTGGTAGTAGCCAAAAAACCGTTTATCGAGGCTACGATTTCTCCTAATGTTTTACTCTTGAAAGCAATGTGCCCGCCGAAAAAGTAATCAACATTGTCTAGCCATCCCGCGTCGACCATCGATTTGGCTCCCCGGCTACCTTCCTCGGCAGGTTGGAACAGCAAGCGAATTTCCCCACACAACCGATCCCTATGTTTAGCCAAAATTTCGGCCACTCCGAGTCCAATAGCCGTGTGCCCATCATGTCCGCAGGCATGCATCATACCTTCATGTCGGGAAGAAAAGCCTTCCTGTACCGGACGATGGCTCTCACTGGCAGATTCGTTCAGATCGTTCGAATCCATATCAAACCGCAGTGCAATAACTGGACCCGGTTTTCCGGTTCGAATGACACCGACAACAGCTGTATGTCCACCCTTCATCTGCTCGACCCAAACTGGATCGGCACCTTCGGAAATTGCCCTATTCTCATGAAACTGAAGTACTTCGGCTGCGGGAACGCCCATACGGGACGAGGATTTGCTCGCATCCTCCCGCACATAAACCTGATAATTCAATTGATTTAATTGCTCCGCGACAATCGCTGCGGTACGATACTCCACCCAACCCGATTCAGGGAACATGTGGAAATCCCGTCTTCTTTGCGTAAGCTTGTCTTGAATTGCTTGCACATCCTGACTGATATCCATCCGACTCTAATCATCTCCTAATGAAACCGTAAAGGAACTAAATTTATATAGGAATTATTCCTTAATTATTCCTTATTAAAATATAAGTTTTCAGGTGATCATTTGTCAATGTATTATTTCAACAATATTTTCTGCAAAATTTGCGAAACAACCAAGAAAATGCCGAAATACCCGCTACTCAAGCATAAAATGCAGCTTGAGTGGCGGGTATTTAATAGTTGCTCTTATGTGAAGTTATCCTGTGGGGCCATAACCATTTATTTATGCTATGGCTTGTCCAGGCTTACAATGCGGCGATTAGATCAAATGATCCATCATATAATCCGCTTCCTTTTTTGTTACCTTCCTTGCGTTGTTTTTAAGGACATTACGCTTAATACCGGAGGACCGCCCCGATGATAAGGCTTGATCAGCAAGCTCTGACTTATGACGCAGACGCTGAATTCGTTTCTCCAGTGCTGCGATCTCCTCAAGCTGCTTAGCGTCCATTGGCGATACAGCGCCGCGCCCCTTCCCCATTCTGAAGCTGTCAATGCCATAGGTATGCTTCAAGGCTTGACGCTGCCTTGCCCTGAGCAAGGCCTGCTCAGCGTAATACAACGCCTGGCTCAACTGCTTCTCCCTGTGCTCATAATGCATAGAAAGCTCAATGAACGGCTCAGCGGATGCAGAGCTTCGGTCTTCCTTACGCTCAACATATAGGGTCCACAAGCGACATGCCTCGGCAAAACGTTGCTGCTTCTTGTACACTAGCGCTAATGGCTGCAAATAATCAGCAGACTCTTCTGATTCCGATTCGTACAGCCTTTCTTCCAGAAGTGCTAATGCTTGCTCAGCAAGCCTCCCCTGATCGAGCTTATCGAGCCATAATCCAAGCCGGTACAGCTCTTCCAAGCCCATCTCGGCCATTTTGCTTCTTCCATTCAACACATCGGCAAAGTGAATCGATAGGCCAGCTAATGATAAAATATCCAGCTCGTTATGAACAAAAACTCCTTCGACAATAGAGACATCCCGCTCCGCCAAGTATTGGAAGTACAAGGCAGGCGCTAATGAACCCGGCACATCATTAAGTCGGACCACGTTAAGCCTTTCTTCTTCTACCTTGCCTAAGCGACAGGAGGGCAAGGTGTGCTTCCAAAGGCTGCGCGAAGGGTACAGAAAATCCAGATGCCCGGCAATATCAGGCTCGGACGGCATACGATTCAAAATATACCGATTCTTAATAATCGGCCAATCAAATGTTTTTCCATTATAAGACACCAGATACGGATGCTCCTGCAGCTTTAACTGCAAATAATGAAGCATGGCCAGCTCCTCACCAGGATGGCGTATGAACATCTGCTCGACGATAAATTGCTCTTGCTCATAAAATCCAATGCCGATCATAAACGGCACATTGCCAGCTCCTATGCCGAGACCTGTCGTCTCGGTGTCGAGGTAGAGCAGTTGATCGTGCGGCAGGCAGCTGGGGAGATCGTCAGTGCCAGCCGCTGCCGACCGCTTTTTCGTGCCTGCCGGCGCGAGCATTGCCTTCAGCTGATCGGACTGTCCGATCAGCTCATGGAGCGCGTAGCGACCGTGCATCGCTTCGCCATCGTAGACGCGGCGCCGCATTACGAAGGAGCCCCACTCGCCCTGCTCCATGCGCGCGCCAATCTGCGCCCATTCCCCGTCGGGCGCAGCCTCTCCCTGTTTCACAGCCGCAAGGTCCGCTCCATCTGCGGCACCTGCGGCATCTGCTCCAGGTCCCTCGCCGCTCTGCTTCTTGTGCCGCAGCAGCCTTTCCCTCAGACCGCTCATCGCACGGCCCTCAGCTGATCCAGCAGCTTCAGCGACAGCTGCTTGCCTGTGAGGCCAACTTCCTCGATCGGCCCGACGCAGGCCGGGCAGCCGCTCAAGCAGCCGCAAGCCGTGATCAGCCGTCTTGCCTCATCCATCAGCTCACCGTGCACATCGTAGAGCCGCTCGCTCAACCCTACGCCGCCCGGGTATCGGTCGTAGAAAAAGATGGTCGGCTTCTTATTGTGAACCGCCTTCACCTGCGGAACCACCCGAATGTCTTGCGGATCGCACATCAAATAGAGCGGCGCTATATGTACCAGAACGTTGGAGACACCCAGCAGCGCAAACTGCATGTCGTTGGTCGTTGTCGATGCGGCAATCTCATCGGAGAATGTAATCCAATAAGAGCTTGTGTGCAGCTCCTCCTCCGGCAGGTGAATGGGGCCTGAACCAATATTTTCATGTGTCCTCAACCTGATTTTTTTGAAAATCGTTGGCTTCGCATTAAGAGTCACTTCTCCATATTGGCGCAGCAGCCCTTCCTCCTCTGCTTCTCTATGAACATGCAGTACTTTGAGCTGGACCGCCATACTGGCATCGGTATAATAATCCACGTTCACCTCACGTATGAAAGCCTTCTTCTCTTCATAATCCAGCTTCTCCACCTGAAATTGAATTCCCTCATGAATATAGATGGCTTCCTCGTGAATCATTGTCGGAGCGCTGAAACGATCGACCTCGCCGATAACCCGACTCCCATTCGTTATATCAATAATAACGAAGTTTTCCTGCGCAGCCGAACGCAGCGATATATCGTGTGCCGGGAATGATTGGTCCATCCAATAGTAGCGGTTTTTTACGCTGTGAAGTATATGCTCCTCGGTCAAAAACTCCAATATATCCTTCAGCGATTCCCCGCCAAAATTTTCTCCTTCTTCGAAGGGCAGCTCGTATGCCGCGCACTTGACATGATCCACGAGGATAATCAGATTATCCGGATGGATCAATGCCTGCTCGGGCGGACGCTCGAAGAAGTAACGCGGATTCTGGATCATGTATTGATCCAACGGGTTGCTGCTCGCCACGAGAAACGTGATCGAGCTTTCCTGGCGACGGCCCGCTCGGCCGGACTGCTGCCATGTGCTCGCTACCGTGCCCGGGTAGCCGTTCAACACGCACGCCTGCAGCTGGCCAATATCAATGCCCAGCTCGAGCGCATTCGTGCTCACAACGCCGCGAATTTCGCCATTGCGCAAGCCGCGCTCAATCTCGCGGCGCAGCTTGGGAAGGTAGCCTCCCCGATAGCCGCGGATCGACTTCGAGCCCAGCTCATGCTTGACCAGCTCCTGCAAGTAGGTAAGCAGCAGCTCGACGCGCACGCGGCTGCGAGCGAATACAATCGTCTGTACACCCTGCTTAAGCAGCAAACCGGCAATTTTTCGTGTTTCCAGCACGCTGCTCTTGCGGATTCCAAGCTGTTGATTAACTACCGGAGGATTGTAAAATACAAAATGCTTTTCTCCAGACGGAGCCCCGTTGCGGTCAACCAGTGACACGGGCTCGCCGATCAAACGCTCAGCATGCTCTTGTGGATTGTCAATGGTCGCAGAAGCGCAAATAAATTGTGGAGATGAGCCATAAAAACGACAAATCCGTTTCAGCCGGCGGATCACATTAGCTACATGACTGCCAAAAACTCCTCTGTACGAATGAACTTCATCAACAACGATGTATTTAATATTTTCAAACAGCTTGACCCATTTGGTATGGTGAGGCAATATGGCGGAATGGAGCATATCTGGATTGGTAACTACAATATGGCCCGCGTTACGGATCGCTTGTCTTACCGTTGGCGGAGTATCTCCGTCATAGGTATGTGTCTTGATATCCGCGCCCATCCGGTTGACCGTTTCCTGCAGCTCCGCCACCTGATCCTGGGCCAATGCTTTGGTCGGGAACAAATATAGCGCACGCGCACTGTCATTTTCCAATATGCCCTGTAGTACCGGCAGGTTATAGCATAACGTCTTACCTGATGCTGTAGGCGTCACGGTCACCAGATGACGACCTGCGAGCACCTCTCGAAAGGATTCAGCTTGGTGAGTATACAGCCTGTCGATGCCTTTTTCCATCAAAGCCGCCTTGATAAGCGGATGTGTCCCTTCTGGAAAGGCCTCATATGAAGGGTCTCTAGGCGGTATCGTTCGCCAATAGGTTACTTGAGACATAAGCTCCGGCGTGTCTTTAATTAAATCTATCATTTCATCTATGGAAGCAACTTTTCCAGTTAAGCGGTTCATAAGCTCAGACTCCTTATTATGAAGCTTATACTTGAAGCCTTTTGAAGAACAGAGTGAATGAATATTAGGCTTAATAGTACTACTCCATTATACCGAATGCACGTTCGCACTACAATCGTGAATTTAACAAAAGAAAACCCTGATCAGCACTGCATCAGGGTCATTTTATCCAAGCATCTATTTTTTTCATTTCAACTAATTCTTGCATTAACATAAGGGAACTTGTCGGGAAGTAGAATTCGCATTAAGATACAAAACCTGGGATGGATTGTGTTCTGATTTTTTACAGTAAGTCCGAGGAATCATCGTAATCATATCGAACTCCGTCTTGCGAAGCTGTTTGCAGATACGTTCCGTGCATAGCCACAGCCGCATTTTTTTGCAGCTTGTTCAGAACCTCGCGAAAGTGATTCACCTTCGAATCTTTGGTTTCGGCATTAATGGCTAACTGCAAAGCTTGTTCGATTACGGCGATATCGTGACTTGTAAAATCCATACCGCAGCCCCTCCTGAGCAACAATTTTTCTTCTTGACCTATTCTAACCAAAAAAGGCAAAAATCATTCATTTATTGATTCTAAACAGATTCTAAACAAAGGGAGGCTCCCACGTTTTCTTTCGCCATCCCAAGCATTGATCGACCACTTGCAAATTATGATCCAATTGTATATCAACTCCGAAAGGGAGCTTATGATTATGCCAAAATCGGACATCACGCCACTCCACCATATAGCCGTCTTGCCTTTCTTTACAGCTTACATGAACTCGTTGTGCAAAATACAAAAACGCTCTCACACCATCTGTCGATAAAGTAGCACGAATAGCTTCGTTGGTTTCGTCCTTGCTATAAACATCCTCTACTACAATTTCTTTACCACGAATAGTACCTATATAAAATAATAAAGGGGTTTCCATTACGAACTGCCAACGAAACCAACTGAGACCCGGTATCACTTGGCAATTTCCATCCAACTGTAATTTATTGCGAACTTTAGCTATCATTTGCCGATGTTGAATAGCCCGAACGACTATATAAGCTATCGATATCCCATAAATACATAGAAACAGCATTCCTGGCGAAAATTCGGTAACTATCCAAACAAGCAGCCCAATCCCATGGATGGAAAATAAAAAAGGATCAAACAGCGACATGAAAT
The DNA here is from genome assembly GCF_042676305.1 of Paenibacillus sp. GCM10027630. Lineage (NCBI taxonomy): Bacteria > Bacillati > Bacillota > Bacilli > Caryophanales > Paenibacillaceae > Paenibacillus > Paenibacillus sp. GCM10027630. The sequence goes on from NZ_JBHTGY010000097.1 coordinate 96,720, forward strand.
CCAAATGGCTCCATTTATTGGATATTGGCCGAAAACACTGTACACCATAAGCATTGAACCAATCCAAAGCAATGTGAAAAACAACAGCTGCCAATGACCATATGAACAGTAACGAAGCATATGGCCATACACCAAACATCGCTGCAACCGGCACGGTGATTAACAAAGGCCATAACAGCATGGCCGGGAGCGAATGTGTTATACCACGATGAAATCGGATATACGCCGAATAACCTCGCAATCTTGTAAAAGAATCAAAATCCGGTGCATGCGAGCCTATCAAGGTTGCCGTCAAAATCGCATGTGACAGCCCAGGATCCTGAGCAATAACAGGATCAAGCATTGCTAGACCAGCTAATGTAGCGCCAAATAATAAGTGACTTCCCGTATCCATCGCCAGTTCCCCTCCTGATGTGTCCCTTCTATTCAGCTTTCGCTAACTTTAAGTCTGCCGCTTTATCTTTTTCCCATCGCTCCTCTGCATTAAACCAATAAAACCATTGAGCAGGATACTTGCGAATTACCCTCTCCATATGGTGGTTCAGCATGAGCGTTGCTTCTGCCCTCTGCGACCTCGAATATAAGTCATACAATTGCAAGGGCTGCTCGAAGATTAGTTCATGTGTGAAGCCTTTGAGTCTTCGACCATAAAACGGAACTAACGGCACCTGATGTTCAATGGCCAATGATGCAGCGCCTTCCGGTGTGCGGGTCCTTTTACCAAAAAAATACGATTCAGGAAACGTCGGCCGCCAAAAATCACCTAAAATATAAACAACACCATTTCCGGATAAATGTTTGCGAAGCTTACGAAGCAGCTCCAATGGAGGCGTGCTGTCATAATCCAAACCTGGACAACCCAGGTCCTTAAATCTCAAATACAAAGGACGCAATTCGGAGCTCCCCGAAGTAGCAATAGTCAAGCAGGCATATTTCTGACATAAATACCAGTAATAATAGAAAAAATTGCCTACATGAGGTGAGTATACTATGGCCCCGCGGCCCATACTCAACGCTTCCTCCAGATGCTTTTCCCCTTTAACACAGAACCTCTGTGCTTCACTTCCCTGCAGCTGATACGAATCCAATAGCAGCTCGTATAAAGTGATCAGCAAATTTTGAAAAAACTGCAGGCTGTAGGAGCTCCTGTCCTTATCGCTGCGATCTGGCAGCAATTCCAGCATGTTACGCCCTATTTTGCTTCTCAGCTTGTCGCCAGCCAGCCAGTATAATATGCATCCCATTCCCTTACAAAGTACCAGCATCAAGCTCTGTGGAAGCAACCTGCATAGCATAGCGAATCTTCTTGTTGCTTGGGAATTGCCAGTTATTTTTCCAATCCATTCGTACAATGTTATAGGTCTCCCCTTGCTCATGTCTTCGGTATCCCGATCTTAGTTGTTCAAAAAATGTTTTTTGTATCTACGGGTTACTCTGTCTTTTTCTAAAATGATGAAAAAATCAATCGTATCGAATAATGAATCGTAGGCCGGGTCTCCCCCAATTTCTGCTCCAAGCCATTGATAGCCTTTCATGAGCGGGGGCAGCTTGCGGAACACTTCCTTTTCGCTAAGTCCGCTTTCAACCTTTTGCAGTCCTCTGATCCTATGTGATTCAAGGGGTTGAATACCGTATTTGTCAGTTATCACTTGCTTTTCGCAGAGCATACTGTAGATCACATTCAATTCATTCAGTGAAGGAACATGCACACTCGCACAACCTATTAGATAAGAGTAATTGCGTTCTGTAATATAGCTGGCAATACCTTCCCACAATAGTTGTATAGCTTTACCGCCGCGATAAGCCGGATCGATACAGCTGCGTCCTAATTCCAACGTCTGAGGTTTATAGCTATGAAAAGAAGACAGGTCGAACTCCGATTCTGAATAAAACCCTTTGTTCAAAATAGCCAGGTCTCCCGGTAATAGGCGGTACGTTCCTATGATTCTGTCATTGTCTAAGTCCTTAACGATTAAATGATCACAATAAACATCATACTCATCCTGCTCCAAGCCGTTATCGTTTAACATCAGCATGTTTTTTTCCTCTTCAACAAAAACCCGGTACCGCAAGCGCATCGCCTGCTCAATCTCCTCACTATTTGAAGCCAACTTGACACATAAACGAGTCTGCTGAGGTACTGTTTGAACGGCAGTTTGAGTCACAAGTCAACACACCTTTCTTTAGCGGAGTTGGAGTATTTCTTACCTCTTCAGCGTAGCAAACGAATATTAATCCGGCATTTTCGCGTTGTTAATGTTTTGTAAGGATTAGGTTGGCTTGTCCATTGATTCCCCTGATTAGTTCAAAAAAAATTACTTTACAGGATCGCCTCTTAACGAAAAAAAAGAGCCTCTAAGGGCTCTTTGCAGAATCATTGAATTTTCACTTTTGTAACTTATCGAAGCCAAATATATAGCGGAATAAATAAGAATGAGGTTATTATTGCCGCAGCTCCCATAGCAAAGCCACCTACACTGCCTTGAAGCTCGGAATCCTTAATTATACGTGCGGTTCCAATGCCATGTGCCGCTGTACCAATAGCTGTTCCGATCGAAATGTCATCACGTACTCCACAAAGTCTTAGCAATGCAGGTCCAAACATGCTTCCAATCAACCCTGTTAACACTGTCAATACCGCAGTAAGCTCCGGCAGCCCTCCGGCTTGACGTGAAATTTCCAAAGAAATAGGTGAGGTTACCGACTTCGGCATCATAGTCACCATCAATTCCTTCGACCCGCCTAAACTCCATACTAGAGCAGCGGATAGCAGCAATGCACTTGCAGAGCCCACCGTAACGCCCCCAACAATTGAAAGCAGACTCGAGCGTATACGTTTTGCATTTTTATAGAAAGGAATGCCCAAAGCTACCGTAGCCGGGCCCAGAAATAAAATAAGGGTATCTCCGCCCTTCCTATAGGCTTCATAGGGTATATCCGTCGTCAACAGAAAAGCTATGATAAGCCCCGAGCTTACGAATAGCGGATGAAGCCACTGCCATCTTCGGTACAAATAGAGTGCTAGCGAATAGCTGATAACTGACAAGGCCAATCCAAAAATCGGCTGCTCCGTAATATCATAAAGACTCATTCCGGCTCTTCTCCTTCCCCTTGAAAAGTTTGGCCGACCAGCCTGTTATTATTAGAACGCCAAAGGTGCTTGCAAAAAGACTGACTAGCAGTTGCATCGAATTATCACCGATATAGTGAAAGAACACCATCGTTCCTACAACGAAAGGAGTAAAAAACAGCAGCATGTGTTTAATGAGAAATTGTCCTGCATCCTCTACCCACTCCAGCTTTACCAGCTTCAAAAATAAGCTTAGTGTGAATAAAATGAGTCCTATCACGTTCGCCGGAATTGGAATGTGCAAAGCCGTCTGCAAAAGCATGCCCAATAAGTAGAAACCGGTTACAATTGAAAAACCAAGCAAACTTATTCCCTCCATTAAAATCATTTTATAAATAAACCTATAAATTATATGAAATTCAGTGTCTTTCATTCTCAAAAGGACGATCACAATAACCTGTGCATATTTTTCATCCCTTTGTGGGATCGTAAACAGGGTGTGCAGCAAGCATACCCACAACTTAGAAAAAGGAGCTGTTTATTACAATGGCAAAACCGGATAACCGCGCAGATAACGTAGAAAAACTGCAAAGCAGCATTAATAACACTATTGAAAATCAGGAAGAGGCTGAAGCCTACTTATCCGAACATGCCGATGAAATTAGTCCAAGCGAAAAGCAAACCATTCAAGAAAAAAATCAACGCCGTGAAAGAAGCTTGCAGGGCTTTCGAAGTGAGATTCAGGACGAATCCGAAAATCAGCAAAATCAATAGTACGGCATCTGGTAATCATACGAAAACCCCATCCCAAGGATGGGGTTTCTACTTTTTTGACTAACCATTTTCTCGTTTTCCAATGTTGCCCGTACCCTTATCTTTTGGACCTTGGCACCTCATAGCTCCAGTGATCTTTGGCCAAATAGGTACAATCATGAATTTGCTTCGCTTCCTGTACCAGCAATTCCGCCTCATCCCTCTGATAACGCGAGCTAATATGAGTTAATATCAATGTTTCCACTCCCGCTTCTCGTGCTGCACGTGCAGCATCCATTGCTGTGGAATGATCGTATTCTACAGCCAAATGCTTCTTCTGCTCGGCAAACGTAGCCTCATGAACCAACACGTTTGCACCTCTAGCCAGCTTGCTTGTATTCTCACACGGCTGTGTATCGCCCAAGATAGTGACTATGCGTCCGGGATAAGAAGGGCCGATATACTCATTTGCAATCAGGAAAGTGCCATCCTCTAATGTTACGTCAAACCCTTGTTTAAGCTTGCCGAACAATGGACCTGAGGTGATTCCGAGCTCCTTGAGCTTTTCCACCAGCAGACGTCCTTTTTGCGGTTTTTCGACGATTCGATAACCATGGCTATCCACACGATGTATAAGCGGTGCAATGCTGACTACAAACTGCTCATCCTCGAACAGTATCGTTTCCTCAGTGACATCAAATTCCTGAATGATAAGCTCATAAGATAAATGAGCTTGACTCAGGTTCAAAGCAGTCAAAATAAACTGCTCGGTTCCCCTTGGCCCATAGACAGTAAAGGGGGTAACCCCGCCTTGGTAAGAACGGCTGGTCAGCAAGCCCGGTAACCCGTAAATATGATCTCCATGCAGATGAGTAATGAACAGCTTTTCGAGCTTACCAATGCGGATCGGGGACCTCAAAGCCTGATGCTGAGTTCCCTCGCCGCAATCGAACATCCAATATGTATTCCGTTCTGCTAACAGGTTCAGGATGATTGATGTGACATTCCGATCTTTTGAGGGCATGCCGGCACCTGTACCAAGAAAGTAAATTTCCAAACCTCATCTACTCCGTTTCATGCTTTCTTCATGTAAACATAGGGAAAAGAGTGGAGTCGATAACAACTCCACTCTACACTAGCATGCCTAACTTTTGTCTACATTAAAATAGCGAGCCTCCGGATGTGCAAATACTATCGCCGATACGGATGCTTCCGGCTCCATCATACTTCCTTCGGTCAATTCCACCCCGATATCCTCAGGATTTAGCAAGGCGAACAGCTGCTGCTGATCGTCCAGATTAGGACAAGCGGGATAACCGAATGAGAAACGTTGTCCACGATACTTAGCGCCAAAGCGCTCCTGCATCGACATGCCTGCCGGATCAGGGAAGCCCCACACATCACGCATCATTTCGTGAACGCGTTCCGCGAGTGCCTCGGCTGTTTCTAATGCGGACGACTGCAGCGCATGGGAGCGCAGATAATCACCATTATCACGCCATTCTCTAGCCTTCTCATTGATGCCATGCCCAGCTGTAACCACCAAGAAACCGACATAATCCATTTCCCCGCTCTCAACAGACTTCAAAAAGTCTGCAAGACACAAGAATGGCTCCTTATCCTGACGTGGGAACGAGAACGTTTGAAGCACCTTTGTAGTATCATTAGGATCATATACAAGCACGTCATTCCCCGAAGATTGTGCAGGGAAGAAGCGATACATACCGTGAGCGCGAATAATGCCTTCTTTTTGCGCTTGTGCGAATATGTCATCTACCGTTTCCTTCAATTGAACGGCCTTTGAATCCTTTTCCGCCAGAAGCTTATCTACTTTCCCTTTTAAGCCCAGGTGATGACCTAACAGCATTTGCATATTAACGTAAGGCATAATATGACTGATAGGATAGTCACGGATCACGCGGCGCTCCAAGTCAGGCGGAACTTGGACAGGAAGCGTTTTGTCTATGGACGATGTTTTGACGCGTGTCAACGTAGGCATTGTTTCTTCCTTTTTGCCGGCTTCCATTACATCGGATTCCTTGCTTTCGCGCAGCTCCTTGATCAATTGCTGCCTTTGATCCGGATCGCTGAGCTTATTGGCAATATCCAGGCCGTCCATCGCATCCTTGGCATATAACACCATACCTTCATACTCCGGAGCAATACGTGTCTTCGTAAACTTACGAGTTAATGCCGCGCCACCTACCAGGATTGGAACATCAATTCCTGCATTCTTCAAATCCTGGGCTGTGATGATCATTTGCTGGGCAGATTTCACCAGTAGGCCTGACAAACCAATTGCATCCGCTTTTTCCCGACGGAACGCTTCAATTAACTGTTCAGGCGGAACCTTAATACCCAGGTTGATGATTTTGTAACCATTGTTGGAAAGAATGATCTCAACCAGGTTTTTCCCGATATCATGAACATCACCTTTAACTGTTGCAAGAATGATCTTCCCTTTAACGGCACTCTCTGTCTTCTCCATAAATTGCTCCAGATGAGAAACAGAAGCTTTCATGACCTCGGCACTTTGAAGCACCTCCGCAACAATAAGCTCGTTATTATTAAATAAACGGCCTACCTCTTCCATCCCTTTCATCAAGGGTCCATTAATGATTTCAAGAGGGTGATATTTGCCTCTCGCCTCGTCTAAGTCAGGAATTAATCCTTCCTTCGTACCCTCGACAACATAGGATGCAAGCCGCTCCTCAAGCGTTAGATTGGAGATCTTTTCTTTCTTCTCAACTTTTTTGACACGGAAATGGGCTACAAACTCGGCAAGTGTGTCATCATTCGTATTGTAAATAAGCTCTTCGGATAGACGGCGCTCTTCCTCTGGGATAGAAGCATATCTCTCCAACGCTTCCGTGTTAACGATAGCGTAGTCCAATCCTGCTTTTGTACAATGGTACAAATAAACAGCATTCAATACTTCGCGTCCTGCAGGCGGCAAACCAAAGGATACGTTGCTTAATCCTAATATGGTCTGTGTGTCCGGCATAGCTTGTTTAATAAGGCGAATACCCTCGATCGTTTCTTTGGCAGAACCAATGTACTGCTGATCGCCCGTCCCAACCGGGAATACAAGCGGATCAAAAATAATATCCTTGGGATTCATCCCATATTTGTGCACAAGTAAATCATGTGAACGTTGAGCAACCTGCAGCTTGTCTTGAGCTGTAATTGCTTGACCGCGCTCATCAATGGTTCCGACAACTGCCGCTGCTCCATAACGGTGAATAAGAGGCACAACACTCTCGAACTTTTCTTCCCCGTCCTCCAAATTGATGGAGTTAATGATCGCTTTACCTTGCGAATATTTAAGACCCAGCTCGATAACCTTTGTATCGGTGGAATCTAGCATTAAAGGAACCTTAACCTTTTTAACAACAAGCTCCAGGAACTTAATCATATCGCTAACTTCATCGCGATCCGGGTCCTGTAGGCAGACATCGACAACAGCCGCTCCGCCTTTAACCTGCGCTCTTGCAATCTCGGAAGCTTCTTCGTACTTGCCTTCGGCAATTAACCGTTTGAACTTACGGGAACCCAGAACGTTAGTTCTCTCACCTACCATGTATGGGCGGTTTGCGTCCTCAATAAATACCGTTTCAATACCTGAAACCGCGGGAGGATGCGCAGCAGCGTGCTCACGTGGCTTGTAGGGGGCCAACGCCTCAGCCATCGCACGAATATGATCAGGAGTGGTTCCACAACATCCACCGGCCATATTGAGCCAGCCTTGCTCAGCAAAACCAGCCATCTTCTTGGCAAGCGATTCAGGAGATTCATGATATTTGCCGTTCTCATCCGGAAGTCCTGCATTGGGATAACAGCTTACGGCTGTTTGGGCCAGCTCAGATAATGTCCGAATGTGGTCTCTCATAAATTCCGGTCCTGTAGCACAGTTCAGACCAAAGGTTATTGGCTCAAGATGCTCCATCGAGATGTAGAAGGACTCTATATTTTGACCTGCTAATGTCGTTCCCATCGGTTCAATCGTACCGGAGATCATAATCGGCAGTTTAATGCCCAATGTTTCAAAAGCTTTGCGGATACCAATACTACCGGCCTTCACATTCAGTGCATCCTGAGAAGTTTCCAGAAGTAAAGCATCGACTCCACCCTCAATTAGTGCTAAAGCCTGCTCATAATAGCTGTCCACCAGTTCATCAAACGTGACCCCGCCTGTGACGGATAATGTCTTGGTTGTTGGCCCCATTGCTCCAGCTACATAACGTGGCCATTCAGGTGTACTGTATTTGTTAGCTGCATCTACAGCCAGCTTAGCCAATACTAGGTTGATCTCCCTTGCCCGGTCCTGCAAATCATAATCCGCCAATACCACACTCGATGCTCCGAAAGTATTGGATTCAATAATATCCGCTCCGGCTGCAAAATAAGCCTCATGTATTTTAGTAATGACATCTGGACGGGTAATAGCCAAATATTCGTTGCAACCATCAAGGTCATCGCCGCCAAAATCCTCTGCGGTTAAATTCTCTTGCTGGATCATTGTACCCATGGCACCGTCTAAAATCATTATTTTTTTCTTTAGCTGTTCTTGTAGAGTTGGTTTACTCATTCTTATCTTCCCTTCAATGACATCCGTCCGACAAACAGTCTTGTAAATGTTAATTTATTTTGAAAATCTTAAAGGAATACCGCGAATTTTTTAGAATAATGTAAAACTAAGTGTAACAGAAAGCTATGTTCATGAAAAGATAGAATACATCACAACCCATTATATACAATGATTCCTATCGGATTTATCAAGTTGTGATATCGACAGAATCAGCTGCTTCCACTATAATACATCTAAGAACGTAAATTTCATAATGAAAGAAGGATGGCCATGGCTGAAATTAGAATCCGCAATACTAATGATCGTATATCTGGTGAGCAAAATGTGAAGGCATTTTTGGATAAGCAAGAAGTATTATACGAGCATTGGGATGCAACTAAGCTACCGGAAGCGCTGCAAGAAAAATTCATTCTTTCCGATGAGGAAAAAGCACAAATTCTAGCCACATTTGATTCTGAAATCAATGATTTGGCAAGCCGCCGCGGCTACAAAACCTGGGACTTGATTGCACTCTCCGATGCAACTCCAAATTTGGATGAGTTGTTGAAAAAATTCGAGCAAGTTCACACGCATACCGAGGATGAAGTTCGCGCAATTACAGCTGGAAAAGGTATATTTATTATTAAAGGTACGGACGATGTGGGTTACTTTGATGTAGAGCTTGAAGCAGGCGACGTAATTTCCGTTCCTGAGCATAAGGCGCACTTCTTTACATTAATGGATAACCGTCAAATTGTTGCTGTACGCTTATTCATTGAAACAGAAGGCTGGATTGCACATCCTTATGCTGACCCTTCCTTCCAAAATTCATAAAATATACATCAAAACCCGTCAGATCCCTTCAAGGAGCTGGCGGGTTTTTCATTCCGGCTTGTTAGATGTGAAACTTTATCCTGACATTTATTTAGAAATAGTATCAATGATGCCTTGAATTTCCCGGAGATTAACGATTTCGTGCGCGGGTATAATTTCATTGGTGCGCTGCAGTCCATGACGATTGATCCACATATTCGGCATCCCAATACGGTTCGATCCTAGTATGTCGGTTGTTAGCTTATCACCGATCATAACTCCCTCATTAGCGCTAATGCCCAGAAGCTCTATTGCATGATGGAAGATAGAAACGGCTGGCTTTCCTTCTCCGAAATTTCCGGAAATGATAATATGATCGAAATAGGGCGCCAGTTCAGGTACTCCAGCCAGCTTTTCTTTCTGCAGATCAGGAGAGCCATTTGTTAGCAGGAGCAGCTTGTAGTTTCCCTTCAGCTGGTTCAAAACCTCGAAAGTTTCATCATACACAATAGGGCGGCTGCGGCGCTCTGCAGGAAACAACTCTCCTAAACGGTATCCAAGCTCTGGATTGTCCACCCCAAGTGCCTTCAATCCACGTGTCCATGATTCGGTACGATATCCCGGAGCCAGTTGTTCGAGCTTACGGAAGTTTTCGTTCTCTCCCTCAGTGAAGTTAGCCCAGAGACCTTCAAAAGGATTAATTCCAATCATTTTGGTGAAAGGAAATGTTTCAAATGTTTGGTAAAGCTCCCGCGCTTCTTTCCTTACCGCTTCCTCAAGTGCTTCAGGTTGAACCTGAACATGCTTGGCAGCTTCTTCACAAGTTGCTTGAAAAGATTCCTTAACACTTCGATCATCCCAAAGCAGGGTATCATCTAAATCAAATAATACGGCTCGAATCGTCATCTTCGCTCTTTCCTCTTTCCTAAGTAACTTATAAATTTTTATGTATTTATATAAATTAGCACTACTCTGTTTTAAAAGTAACCGAATTTTGCTCTGCAAACTCTTTCAAACGTTCGGATGCATCCGAAATATCAATCCGATGGTAAAGACGCGTAAATACCCACTTGCCGCCCTTGCCCTGTAATGAAATAACAACAGCATCCTTGGAAACCACGATCTCCTGAATTTGCGATGGCTCAGCCCTTTTATCTCCTGTAAACCGGCGTGTCCCCAAAAAGTTTTTACCGATTTTAATAAACGGACGTCTAACTAGAAAAGTAAATATTCCCAGCAATATGTAACTTCCACCTGTTATCCAATACAGATTATCATCTTGGTAAGTATTTCGGAAGGCAATATAACAGAATATGCCGACAAAAACAAAAAGAAGCGGCATAAGCCAATTGCGCCCCTTAATCGTTACTGTACCATCTGCAACAGCTTCGCTTACCAATGGCTTACCTTGCTTCGCTCTAACCTTATTCGTTATTTTCGTGTTTTTCTGGACCATTCGTTCCCACTTACGTGACATAGCATTTCTCCTCAAAGGATGTTTTCAACGAGCTTTCAATTGAATCCTGTACTTCCAGATCAAACATGCATGTATTCATTCTCCAGAGCAGAGAACTGCTTAAGAACAATTAATCTAAAGATTAATTGTTCTTATTGCTTGTCCTCTTTATCAACCAATGTAATGTTATCCAATTGATTGCGGAGTGAGCTTTTGAACGCATCAATATATCGCTTGCGTAATATGTTGCGTTCGTCAATTTCTTCATCAGTCAACCCGACCGTCTTGGCTTTACGGGCAAGCTCATTGATTCGCTTGATGTCCTGTTCGTGCCCTGCTTCACTACTCATGCCAATCCTCCCAGTATGTCCAGCCTGTGTCATTAATGAAGTTTCACCAACTCAGTGAATACATCAACCTCTACTTTGACATTACAGGTTTCGATTGTCAAGAGTGTGAGCTTAACAGTTCCCTATTAAGGCAATTGAAGAAGTTGACCTTCTTGCAGTAAATTCGACTTCAATCCATTTAACAATTTAATCTCATACATATATTCACGGACATCCTGTCCTTTAGGCGCATGTTGATTTGCTATCTTCCAAAGGGTGTCCCCTTTTTCAATTTCAAAAGTTTGTTTCAGATGGCTGCCGCTTGAAGCAGCAAGAGCATCTTGATCTCCACCAAGCAAGGGAGCACATAAGCTGAAAACTAAAACAAGTACAACAGCAGCAAGCAAAATAAAAAATTTGGATAATTTCGAATTGTTGCCGTTACTGTATGCACCAGGTTTAGAATTAGTGGAACCAGCCGAACGATCAAATAATTGTTCATTCATATACATTATTAATCACTCCCAAACATTTGTTCTGTTCTCAATTTAACACGAACACTTGTTTGTGTCAATATATTTTCGAACTTATGTTTGTACGAACTCCGGTTCTATGTTATACTTTTTTCAATAATTACCCATACGGGAGTGATTCAGATGAGTAAACTATCCAATCGTCAGTTGGCGATTTTGGATTTTATTAAGAACGAAGTCAAGGATAAAGGTTACCCGCCTTCCGTTCGTGAGATCGGTGAGGCAGTCGGACTTGCATCCAGCTCTACGGTTCACGGACATTTGGAACGACTTGAGAAAAAAGGACTTATTCGTCGCGACCCCACCAAACCAAGGGCGATCGAAATTACCGACGGCTCTTCGGCAGAAGGTACCCAGTTCGCTCTCTCGGTAGCACGTGTACCTTTAATCGGACGTGTAACTGCAGGTGTTCCCATTACGGCAACTGAAAACATCGAAGATTATTTCCCGTTGCCTAGCCATTATGTAGGAGACTATAACGTTTTCATGCTTAGCGTAGTCGGTGAGAGTATGATTGACGCTGGCATTCATGATGGAGACTATGTAATCGTCCGTCAGCAGAAATCTGCAAACAATGGAGAGATCGTTGTGGCTATGACAGAAGATGATGAAGCTACTGTTAAGCGCTTTTACAAAGAAAAAGATCATTTCCGGCTACAACCCGAGAACGTCACTATGGAGCCGATACTATTGAATCAAGTAACCATTTTAGGTCGAGTCGTAGGTGTATTCCGGGATATCCATTAATCCATGCAAGTCACCATTCAATATGATGTAAGATTACAAATTTATAAAGCCAAGAATTCGGTCGCTCGATCTGATTCTTGGCTTTATTTATTCTCATGCTGCTTCGATTAACCATCTACGTGAATTTTGATAGCGAACAACATTGGCATACAGGATAATAAAGGAAATAGTGTAAATCATTATATAGGTGAGGAGTTAGGTCCCGTTCGCTACAAGGAGATTGGTCTTCTATTGAATCTTAATGACAATCATTTACTTGCATCCTACAACTTGGCTCGAGAACTGGAATTGGACAAAGCATTTATTGAACTTCTGGAAAAAGAGTTGATCAAGAGGGGTATCGTTTTTCAACCCCAGGAGAATGACCGCAATAAAAGTTGACAAGTAATTAAAAATTGATGGGCGAATGGGTACTAACCCTTCACCACGAAAAAGCCCCGCTAGCGAAGAGCTGGCGGGGTACGGAGAATTTTTCTGATTAACAAAAGATGCCCCTCAATCCCGAAGGAAAGAGGGATCATATTTGTTAGATAAAGGAACGAGAAACGATAACAAGCAAAATGAATAAAACAAGGATTGTAGCTGTGCTAGTAAAAAAACTACCACAACTTGTTCCAACTCCTAATCCCATAGTTGCCGCCTCCTTCCGCTTTAACTTCTGCATCTTATGAATGTTAGCCCTTACCTGATTGGACAGTTTCGAAAAATAGGCGCTTTCATAGGAAAAAATAGGGAAGTCGCTTCCACTCTGTTTGCTTTTCATAAGATGTGATACAGATAATCCACCAATTGATGTACAGGCGATTGCCTAAAAAACACCATACCTAACCGTGCTCTTTATCACAAAATTCTAATCACGACCACAAACAAAAAAAACCTCAACGCTTGGAGCGTCAAGAGTTTCATTTAATTAGGAATGCGTTAAATCAAGTTTTTTCATCATTTTAAATATTACCTGCCATCTAAGCAAAGTTATACCCAGAATCGTTTCAAGTACAGCCTCAATGTGGTATTCTTTAATATACATAGTTTGATCATACAACAAGCAAAAATCAATCTCTGAGGTGAGCGATTTGTTGAATAAACATAACATCTTGTCTGATGAAGAACTTAGAATGTTACTTTCTAATGAAGAAGATAAAGACAGCAAGGTCGAGTCCAATAAACCGCTTGACACACCTTACCCACCTCGTTCAATGCGTCATAGAAAGAAGAAAAGATGGATTCAGAGCTTATTTAAATAAGCAGCCGAAAACGCTATTCCTCATGCTACTCATGCTATTCAGCAACCTTTCAATCGCCCACAAAAAGAAAACCCTCAACGCTTGGAGCGTCAAGGGTTATGATTATTAATAAAGCGTCAAATACTGCTCGCGTTCCCAAGCATGAACTTGAGTTCGGTAAATATCCCACTCAATTTCCTTCAACTCCACAAAATGAGCCAGAGCATGATCGCCCAGCGCATCGCAAATGACATCGTCACGAAGCAGCTCATCGATAGCTGTTTTCAGATTGACTGGAAGGCTTGGGATGCCTTGATCTTCACGCTCATCTTCTGTCATCACATAAATATTGCGATCCACAGGAGGCGGAAGCTGCATTTTATGCTTAATACCGTCTAAACCGGCCTTCAACATAACAGCCAATGCCAAATATGGATTAGCAGCAGGATCCGGGTTGCGGACCTCAACACGCGTGCTTAAGCCGCGGGATGCTGGAATACGTATCATCGGACTGCGGTTGCTCGCGGACCAAGCAACATAACAAGGTGCTTCATACCCAGGTACCAAACGTTTATACGAGTTGACAGTTGGATTCGTAATGGCTGCAAATGCGCGTGCATGACGTAATATACCCGCCATATAATGTCTCGCAGTTGTGCTAAGTCCTAATTTGTCGCTTTCATCATAGAACGCGTTGGATTTGCCAGTAAACAGTGATTGATGGCAATGCATACCGGAACCGTTCACGCCAAACAATGGTTTTGGCATGAAAGTTGCATGCAATCCATGTTGTCTTGCCACTGTTTTGACCACAAGCTTGAACGTTTGGATCTGATCAGCCGCTTTGATTGCATTCTCATATTTGAAGTCAATCTCATGCTGTCCTGGAGCTACTTCATGGTGGGATGCTTCGATTTCAAATCCCATTTCCTCCAAGGTCAACACAATTTCACGCCGGCAGTTTTCACCTAAATCCATTGGTGCCAAGTCGAAGTAACCGCCTTGGTCATTAAGCTCCATGGATGGATTGCCGTTCTCATCGGTTTTAAATAAGAAAAATTCCGGTTCAGGACCTACGTTCATTGCAGTGAAGCCCATTTCCTCAGCTTCCTTCAATGCTTGTTTAAGAATTCCACGTGGATCTCCTGGGAAAGGTCTGCCATCAGGCAAATAAATATCACAAATTAACCGGGCTATGCGGTCTTCAGCAACCCAAGGAAACACAACCCAAGTATTTAAATCAGGATATAAGTACATGTCGGATTCTTCGATACGAACATATCCTTCGATTGAAGAACCATCAAACATCATTTTGTTATCAAGCGCCTTCTCAAGCTGGCTAACAGGGATTTCCACATTCTTGATCGTACCGAGCAAGTCAGTAAACTGCAGGCGAATAAACCGCACATTTTCTTCCTTCGCAATGCGCGTAATATCCTCTTTTGTGTAGTTCTTTTCCGTCACTGTGAAACTCCTCCTTTAAATATGAAAAATTGACAGCGCATGTTCTGAAATACTACGTCTCCCGAACATGCACAAACTAACATTTTACTTCTTGAAAAATCTCGAAAGCTCGCCTTGAATCAGTGAAACCTGACCCCGTTTGCCTCCGCCGAGCAGCTGTTGCTTCAACATACGATGAAGCTGAGTATCCGTTAATTCTCTACGCTTAACTTCGGATTGCTCACTTAGAACGGTAGCTTCTTCGGAGTCTTTGGAAACCGGCAGGAGTACCTGCTTAATCCCCGCGATATTTACTCCTTTTTCAATCAAATCCTTGATTTCTAGCAAACGCTCAACATCGTTAAAAGAATATAGACGCTGATTGCCACCTGTTCTTGCTGGAATAATTAATTCATGCTGTTCATAATATCTGATTTGTCTGGCTGTTAAATCGGTCAGCTTCATTACAATACCGATTGGAAAAAGTGCCATATTACGGCGAATATCATCCGTCACTACCCATCACCTCTGTGGACTAAAAACTACCCTCATTGTACCCCTCCTACATAAACATGTCAAGTTATGTTAGGTTCATGCAAGATGTAAGTATATTTTACAGTAGTCCCCGTTCTATCATATTGCTCAATGCAGTCAACACTCCAAGCTTGCAGTGCGAATACGTCAACCCGCCCTGCATATAAGCAATATAGGGTTCGCGGATCGGCGCATCAGCTGACAACTCCAGACTGCCGCCTTGAATGAACGTCCCTGCGGCCATGATGACAGGATGCTCATAGCCCGGCATGTCCCAAGGCTCCGGCACAACATGGGCATCAACAGCTGCTGCTTGCTGAATCCCTTGGACAAAAGCAATCAGATGTCGGTCACTCGTAAATTGGATCGCCTGAATTAAGTCCGTTCTGGGATCGCTCCAATGCGGGTGAGTTACAAATCCAAGCTGCTCGAATACCGCCGCAGCAAATATTGAGCCTTTAACCGCTTGTCCAACAAGATGAGGCGCGAGAAATAATCCCTGATAAATCGACCGGACAGTTCCAAGCATCGCCCCAACTTCCCCTCCGATACCAGGTGCTGTAAGCCGATAGGATGCCAGCTCCACATACTCCTTATTCCCGGCAATGTAGCCGCCGGTAGCAGCTATTCCACCGCCTGGATTTTTGATCAGTGAGCCTGCAATTAAATCTGCACCAACCTCTGTCGGTTCCTGCAGCTCCGTAAATTCGCCGTAACAGTTATCTACGAAGACTATAACGTTAGGGTATAAGCTTTTCACAAAACGAACCATTTCGCCTATCTGAGCAACGGTAAACGATGGACGCCAGGAATAACCTCGTGACCGTTGAATACCGACCACTTTGGTTCTATCGGATAACTGTTCGCGAATGGAAGCATAGTCAGGGCTTCCATCCGATAGCAAGGCTACTTCGTTATAAACGATACCCCAATCCTGAAGTGAGCCTTTTCCATCACCTGGTTTACCAATTACTTTATGTAACGTATCATAAGGACTCCCTGTAATCATCAGAAGCTCATCTCCAGGCCTTAACACGCCGAATAAAGCTGTCCCGATCGTATGGGTCCCGGACACAAAATGTGGCCGCACTAAGGCGGCCTCTGCTCCGAATACTTCAGCGTAAACTAAATCCAGTACTTCGCGGCCACGGTCATTATATCCATAACCTGTGGAGCCGGAAAAGTGATAATCGCTCACTTTATGCTTCTGAAAAGCTCGGATTACCTTCCATTGATTCTGGTCAACGATCCGGTCCAGTTCTTTTATCCTGCCCTCAATTTGTTCCTCGGCATTCTCCATCCATGCCGTAATCCGTTCATTAAACATGCTCGCTGTTCTCTCCCTCATTGTAAGCCTGATCCAAGGCATAAGCTGCTAATAAATACCCCAATTTACCGTATTCTTTGTTATTCAGCCTTACCTGGATCAGCATATCATTACCTTCTACTTCATTCTCCAATACTTCCCCGACTCTGTAAACAAGCGATATGACGTCGCCTTTTTCTGCCGGGATCCGGAATGTTTTGCAATCCCCCATCAGCTTGGATTCTATCGCATCGCACACCCGCTTCAAATCCCCGTCACGATAAGCAGAGATACGCAAATATTCCCCTTTGTCCGTTAACATTTCCTCTTGCTCAGGCGAGCACAAGTCCACTTTATTGAACAACGTGATTTGCTCCGTTTGATGAGCCCCCAGCTCTTGAAGAACTTGGTCAACGACATACATTTGTGTAGCCATCATATCGGATGCACTGTCCACAACATGCAAGATAAGGTCGGCTTCACAAGCTTCCTCCAGCGTTGCACGGAATGCAGCGACCAAGTCATGAGGCAGGTTTTGAATAAACCCAACCGTATCCGTCAACACAATTTCTTTCCCCCCGGGAAGCTCCAGGTTTCTTGAAGTAGGGTCCAATGTCGCGAACAGTTGATTTTCCACATACACATCCGCATGAGTCAGTTGACGCAGCAGTGTCGATTTCCCTGCATTTGTATAACCAACCAGCGCAACCTGAAAAACACCCGATTTCTTTCTACGCTCTCTATGCAAAGTCCGGTGTTTAACTACCTCCTGCAATTGATTCTTCAGCTCGGTTATCCGGTCACGGATATGTCTGCGGTCTGTTTCCAGCTTCGTTTCCCCGGGTCCTCTCGTCCCTATCCCGCCACCTAATCTGGATAAATTTTTGCCTTGGCCAGAAAGACGTGGCAACAGATAGCTGAGTTGAGCGAGCTCGACTTGAATAATGCCCTCCCGTGTCTTTGCACGCTGAGCGAAAATATCCAGTATAAGCTGAGTCCGGTCGATAATTTTTACATCCAGATACTGTTCCAGATTGCGAACTTGCGCTCCGGACAATTCTTGATCAAAAATAGCTGTATTAGCATCATGCTCTTCCAGTAGCTGCTTTAACTCCTCAGCTTTGCCTTTGCCAACGAACCATTTGGAATCTACCGATTCTTTGTTTTGAGTCATGGTGGCAAGCACTTCTACACCTGCGGTTTCAGCCAAGCTTACGAGCTCAGATAATGAATATTCAGCAACAAAAGCTTCCTGTCTCTTCTGCGTTGGCGTGATCAAGCTCATTAATACAGCCCGCGGCTGCTCGTGTTCAATGATATGTACATTAGATTTCATAGTATTAAATCTCCTTTGAAGGTATTCGCTTAAATGAGCCCAGAGCTTAGTTTAGCCAATTATAAGCAACCAAATTTCAGCTGCAGCTCATTTTTTTCGCTCATCCGTTCAGAAATAGGAACAAATCCCTCCCAAGAGCCAGAGGAATCTGCTTTGCTGATTTCCTTCCTATACAGCAAAAAGAGGCGTTCACAGTAATTGTAAACGTCCCTATGCGTAATTACAACTTAATGAATGGTTCTTATCTATTCTTTCCCTAAGTGTACTTTGTGCAGCCACTATTTTTCTACGAATCCATAACCCTGTAATTGGTGAAATCGTTCATGGGAAAAGCTGTTTCCTTGCTCTTATCGAATTGAATATCTTCAGGATAAATACTCATGAGATCGTCCTTGCTTGGTTTTGCGGGATGGCGGCGGTTCAACAAACGTACGGCTTGATACCGGATAGCTTTTTCGATAACATTTCTGACATATCTGGCATTGCTGAAATGAAAGCAATTCGTGGTCTCATAATGCAGATGCTCCCTCAGCTTCTTCAAGGTTTCCGGTAGAAACGAATACTCTCGCTCATTAAGCATTTTCTCGGATATTTTCAACAGCTGCTCAATAGAATAGTCCGGAAAGTGAACTTGAATAGGAAACCGTGATGGAAGACCCGGATTCGTCAATAAAAAATTATCGATTTCATCCGTGTATCCTGCCAAAATTAATATAAAATCATTTTTATAATCCTCCATACCTTTTACAAGACAATCAATACATTCCTTCCCAAAATCTTTTTCCCCGCCTCTTGCCAGGCTGTAAGCTTCATCTACAAAAAGGATACCGCCCATTGCTTTCTTCATAATTTCTCTTGTTTTCAAAGCCGTATGTCCAATATATTCGCCAACTAAATCTGCGCGTTCCACTTCAATTAAATGTCCTTTACTCAGTACACCCATTGATTTAAAGAGCTTGGAAACAATTCTTGCCACGGTGGTTTTACCAGTCCCCGGATTTCCTTTAAAAATCATATGAAACACCTGCGAGCCGCCTTGTAATCCAACTTCCTCGCGAAACTGTTTCACCTGCAGCATGGCATAAATTTGAAAAATAAGCTCTTTTATTTCTTCTAACCCAATCATTTCATCCAATGTTTTAAAAATATCCGAAAATGCCTGGTTGCCTGCAAAGTTTAATTTGGACTCTTCCGGCAGCTGCTTTACAACTGTATCTTGGGTTCGAAATACAACACTTATTTGATGGTCTTTCTGTGTTATCTTTCGCGTTTCTGCGCCAAACATCGGATCACTCATGCTCTTCACCCCATTAATTCATCATATGCGGTGAAGTACTACATTCATGAATCATCTGACTGCACGCTATGAAATGGAGTTATATTTTTTTGACATGCATAATCAACCGTTCCATATCCGTGACATAGCTTGAAGAGAACCTTCGGAAAAACTCAATCGATACACATCAGGATTAGATAGTCCCTTCCAATCGGCAAAGCCGATAGAATCATCATATCGCTTCAGTATCAGAGACAGCAAATTGCCATGGGTAGTCACCGCATATGCTGAATGCCCCAATGCAAGCAGTTCAGTAAGCGAAGCAATAGCGCGGTCAGCTGCGGCACAACTCGACTCTCCACCCGGATAGCTAAGCAGAGCATCCTCGAAAGTAAGCTCCAGGCATGACATCCAATTCTCCAGCTGCCCACCACTTAAAATTCGCTCAGAAAGTCTCGCATCTGTATGAATGGTTATTCCTGTATGCTCAGCGTAAGGAATTAGCGTCTGCTGTGCACGAACATAGGGACTTGAAATTGCATATTCGATCGGATAGTTATGAAGAAATGAAGCAAGCTTCTGAGCTTGCAACCAACCCTCTTCAGTTAACTCAGCTTCAGATGCCTGGCCCGTTGCCTTACAATGGCGGATCAAATAGATGGTTTGCATTTGTTAAATACCCGCCCTTTTCTCCAAATTAATTATTTCAAGCAATTGCAGTAACTCGCGAGATAACTTCTGTTAATGTCATAGCGCTCATGGAAGGTAGGCGAAGATCGTGCTCACCAAATCTTAGCTGTCCTGTAAGCTCATTAGGAACAATGACGCAGTGCATTCCAGCCCTTTTGGCTGCTAAGGATCCATTGGGCGAATCCTCAAAGGCAATGGCTTCTTCAGGCTGAACCCCCAGACAGCTCAATGCTTGCATGTAGAGCGCAGGATCAGGCTTAACCTTCGCAACATCATCTTTTGTCCGGATGCAACTGAAATAATCTAGTAATCCGAATTGCTTTAAGTATCCTGTCACCCATTCTCGTGTAGAGCTGGAAGCCAAGCCAATCTGCAATCCCAGCTCGCTTGCTTCCCTCAAATAGTCGATTACACCCGGTCTCGGCTGGACTTCACTCATACGTTCCGAGTAACGCTGCCTCCGCAATTTTCTAGCCGTCTCCCGGTCAATAGGCGTCCCCAGGCATTGCTCTAAATAAGAATAAGGCTCAAATGCGGAAGCGTCCGTTCCAATGCATAACCCCCATAAATCCATAGTCAGCTCCATTCCATGATCGCGGTACATCGCCTGAAACGATTCATACTCAGGTGTTTCCGTATCAAGAATCAATCCATCAAAATCAAATATTATAGCTTTAATCAATGTTAAGACACGCCCCCACCATCTATTTTTCAGGATTTATTTCTACTTACGTTTAGTATGATCGTACAATGGTGTTACATAAAATGGAAGGTTTTTTTGATAAATTGCAAATTAAAGTAAAATAAACCTAGAAATTAATTGTATTTTTATTCACTTTAATGTATATTAATACAAATTATTGTATCCAAAAATAGGTGGTGTACTATGTATCCTTCTAATAATAATCTGTCTAGTGGAACATCCGAACTCATAATTCAGCTTGAAAAGCTCGCTTTTAATACTTGGCCTGCTGCATCGACGGTTGCCGCTGAACATTGGGTATACAGAGCCTCGGATGGTATTACCAAGCGGGCCAATAGTGTGTGGACTGCCGCTGGAGAACCTATGCCCCATGGGGATTGGCTTGAGGAAGCGGGCCGTTTTTACAGTGAGCATGGATTACCTGTCCGTTATCATATAAGCGATGCATCGCCTAAGCAACTGGATCCTTTTCTGGAGACGCAAGGTTATTTCAAAGAAACCCCATGCACCGTCATGATCGCACAGGCCGACGAGGTTATTGAGAAGATGCAATCTTCTGTAGGCCATGACTTCCATATTACGATTAGTTCACAACACAATGATGATTGGTTAAATCATTTTCTGCATATGGAAGGCTTTGGCGAAGAAAGGCGCGCCTTCTATCATAAGCTGTTTGCGGACATCGAACCGACGAAAGGGTTTTTCACATTAGGAACAGACGGCTTGTGCGCCGCTGTAGGAACCTCGATCATTCAAGACGGCTGGGCAGGCTTAATAAACGTTGCTGTGAATCCTGAATTTCGCGGCAGAGGACTCGGACGTATTATTCTGCACGAATTGGCTGTGTGGAGCCGAGTTAATGGAGCACAAGGTCTCTACCTACAAGTTATAAATGATAATGAACCTGCAATAAAGCTCTATAACAAGGCCGGATTTGTTCCATTGTATCAGTATCATTATCGCTGTAAGAATAATTAAACCATCCTGTCGCATCCTAAAGAAGAGCCCATTTCCAAATAAGGAGCGATTTGTATGAGCACGACAACACCAACACGTGAGACGTTTCCCCCTCAGCATCAACAGCATCAGCCCGGAATTGAGTCAGAAATGAACCCACGCCCGATTTATGAGGATACGAAGTATAAACCTGCCGGTAAACTCATGAATAAAACAGCCATTATAACAGGTGGCGATAGCGGAATTGGCAGAGCTGTAGCAGTTACTTATGCCAAAGAAGGCGCTGATGTTGTAATCGTATATTTAAACGAACATAGCGATGCAGAGGAAACGAAGCGGCAGGTTGAAGAAGAAGGCCGCAAATGTCTGGTTCTGGCAGGAGACCTTGGCACTGAGGCCTTTTGCATGCAAGTTGTAGAGCAGGCCATCAAACAATTCGGCAAGCTTGATATATTGGTCAATAATGCGGCCGAACAGCATCCCCAGCAGAAGCTTGAAGACATAACAGCGGAGCAATTGGAACGCACTTTTCGAACCAACATCTTTTCCATGTTTTATTTAACTAAAGCGGCCCTTCCCCATATGAAGCAAGGGAGTGCGATCATCAATACCGCCTCCATTACCGCTTATGAAGGGCATGAACAGCTCTTGGACTACTCAGCAACTAAAGGAGCGATCGTCACCTTTACACGTTCCCTATCACAATCTCTAATCAGTAAGGGCATACGCGTAAATGGTGTTGCTCCAGGTCCTATCTGGACTCCGCTAATTCCGTCAACCTTCAATGAACAACAAGTAGCCAAATTTGGAGCTGATGTACCAATGAAGCGAGCCGGTCAACCCGAGGAGCTGGCCCCAAGCTATGTATTTCTCGCAAGTGATGATTCCTCCTATATGGCAGGGCAAATTATGCATGTTAATGGCGGCGTAATCGTAAATGGATGAAAAAGAGCCTTCCCACTTTTTAAAGTGGCGAAGGCTTTTTCGCAGAATTTATATGTTTCGGGGCTCCCCGCAAAGTATCTGAATCAATTTCGAAGCAAGACCCCACTTTGTGGGGATATTTCGCTTGCGATTTCATATGTAGGATAAGTTCAATTTATGTCCAATTTTTCATTCTATTCGCAAGTGTACCAGTAAAAATTTCAAGCTGAATACCGTCAGGATCTAGAAAGTTGATGCTCCAGCCCCCTCCACGATATAAAGGGCCTCGTATGATAGGCACATTTGCAGCACGGAGCCTCTCAACTGCTTCTGCAAAATCTGCTTCTTCTAACGAGAATGCAAGATGATCCAAACCTGGATGAATGGCAAATGGCTCACAAGGCAGTTCAGTAATCGAAGCTTCGTCTACAGATGGTTTAAGATCTGGTTCAACCCGAGGCAGCTCTATCAGGCAAATCCAAGCGGCTCCCCACTCCAGGTAAACATCTGTTCGTCCCATGTGTACCAGCTTCATACCAAGTATTTCTGTATAAAACGGAAGTGAACGATCTAGGCTTGAGATACGTAATGTTGAATGATTAAAGCCAGTTACTTTTATCATTTTTTATCCAAAAATTGCTCAACAGATTTAAACAACAAGGGAGCTTCAGGCTCCAAACAAATCATATGCCGCGTACCCGGATAATAATGAATTTCCTTCTCTCCTCGCAGCTTCCGATACAGATAATGAGCGCTTTTGGGATGAATGATTGGATCCTGTTCTCCTTGAGCTATAAAAGTCGGCACCGTAATCTGGGGCAGCTCTGGCCGCATTTGCTTATTTAATTCAATAAACTGCCTGGTAGCTCTCCAAGGTGTTTTTCTCTTTTTTTCGTTCCAATTAAACCACTCATTGCTCTGAGCTCTAAAGGCTAAATTTTTAATAAATCGAAGAGGACTGAAATAATATACGGCAGCATTCAACAGCACCAGCTTACGGATCGGAAACCGATTAGCGATATAGGCTGAGATCAAGCCGCCCATTGAAAAGCCGATAAGATCAAAAGTGCCGTAGTACCGAGTCAATCTGGCCGCCTCGACAGATGCTTCATGGACCCAATCGATCCATCGGACTTCCCCCAGCGTTCGGAGATCAGGATCATGTCCCGGCAGGACAGGAACGTGGCATACTGTGCCCTTCCTGGTTAAATGATCTGCAAGCGGCGTCAGCTCATAAGGCCCGCCTGTGAATCCATGCAGCATCAGGCAATGCCGTTCACCCACAGCGTTTCACCTCTTCTGCCGCCCGAAGCAATCTATCGGCCGTTTCTTGGATGAAGCTTTTCATGGTCAGCTTATCCAACCAATGCTCAGGTATATCATTAACGCCATAATAGGCACCTGCCAGTTGCCCGTAAATCGCTGCCGTTGTGTCGGCATCATCACCCAAATTAGCCGCCAGCAGGCAGCCTTCCACAAAACTGCTGCTATGATAGAAAGCCCACAGTGCTGCTTCCAGCGATTTTACAACATAACCGCTTCCCTTAATATCAGGAGGTTGTAGTCTTTTAAACGAGCCTTTCGCAACCTCATCGATTTCGGTAATCAAGTAGTGCTGCTCCCAGAAGCCAGCTACCGGTGAAAAACGTTCCGTAAGCAGCTTCTCTTTGGTCACACCCTGTAATGCACCTATAATTAATGCTGCGTAGTATCGGCATGCATCCACAGTCAATATCGATCCATGGGTAGTCAGTGAGCTGTCTCCCGACTTGACAATAGCTTCCTGAGGATTAGCCGCATAGTACAAGGGAACAGGAACAAGCCTCATTAACGATCCGTTTCCTGATGCCATGCGGCTAAATGATCCGCAAAACGGTTCACCGGTCAACTCAAATCTCTCCAGTGCCGTTCGAACGGTATTGCCGATATCAAAACATACGCCCGTGCTGCTCAAGTAGCCTTCACGGTACCATTTCACGTAGCGCTCCATTTGATCTACCGGATGAAACTTGCCACATGCGAGTAAGCTCTCAGCCAAACAAAGCGCCATCGAGGTATCGTCTGTCCATTGTCCTGCTTGCAAACCAAAGGGCCCACCGCCAACAAGTTCCTTAAGTGGTTCAAACGAATCCGGAGCACAAAATTCTACCGTTGTTCCTATAGCATCTCCGATAGCTAACCCTAGCAGACTCCCCCTGTAACGATCTGTTTGGGATAATTGAAATGCCATGGCAAACCCTCCCTTTTAGTTCGAGTCAAGGATAAACGTTACCGCCGTTTTTTAAGGACCAGCGTGTTTGTCAAGGATTGAGCGAATTCAAGGTTAAAGCTCAAAGTCGCTTATTTTGAAAAAAATTATTTTTCTGTGATGGTCACAGACTGAATGGCGATTTTTTCTTTGGGAGCTTCACCGTTTACAGGGGTGGTTGCAATTTTCTGTATAACGTCCATCCCCTCGGATACTTTTCCAAAAATCGAATAGTCCGGTTTCTTATTCAAGCCTTGACAATCCACACCTGAACAGATAAAAAACTGGCTTCCATTCGTATTCGGACCTGAGTTCGCCATAGCTACAATACCCGGTTCGTATTTATAAGGAGTTTTCAGCTCATCCTCAAACTTGTAGCCAGGGCCGCCTCTTCCCGTACCAGTAGGGTCACCGGTTTGTATCATGAAAGTCGATATAACCCTATGGAAAATAATATCTTGATAGAAGCCTTCTTTGGCTAGAAATACGAAGTTATTTACGGTTTTAGGCGCATCCTTGGCAAACAGATCAATTTTGAACGTGCCTTTTGTTGTGGCGACTGTTGCTTGGTATGTTTTTTTGACATCAATTTTCATTTCAGGTGGTGTGGTCCAGCTTTTTTTGGCTGCTGGCTGCTGCGCAGCTGGGGTGTTATTAGCAGGCTGCTGTGTTTGTTGACCGGATGGTGTTTGGCTTGCTCCTCCTGAAGCTCCTGGTTGTTCAGTGGGCTTCGTACCGCAGGCTGAAAGCAGAAGTGTACAAACGGCTGCAATAGCGGCCCATTTCGCGGTAGTGGCTGTAAATGTTGCTTTCATGATCTACTCTTCAACTCCATTATTGTAATTTATGGTCATTGCCATATCCATTATTATACTACGGGGAAGCAAATTATAACAAAACGTCCGCGGACCCGCAGGTTGCGGGCTGTTTGCCGCAACCGCAAGGCTAGGCCGGGCATAGCCCCCGGCTTAGCGCGTGCCTGATCCCGGCTTCGCCGCGGGATCAACGGCCCCAGCAGCACCCGAGGTGCTGCTGGGCGAGGTCGGAACAGGGCTTCCAGCCCCTGTTCCGGCTCCGCTCCCGCTGCCCGTTCCGGCAGCGGGGGTTCCGGTACCGGATGCACCGGTACCGCTTGTTGCCCCGCCGGGGGACGACGTCCCCGGCGGAGAGCCCTGCTGACCGCCCGATCCTGGGGCGGTTGTGCCAGTGCCTTGCCCCGGCGTCACTGTGCCGGGGCTTCCGCTTCCTGCGCCTGGCGGCTTGACTCCTCCAGGCGTTTGCTCTTGACCTTGACCTTGTCCTTGACCTTGTCCCTGTCCTTGACCTTGACCCTGTCCTTGTCCTTGTCCCTGCCCTTGACCCTGTCCTTGACCTTGTCCCTGCCCTTGTCCCTGTCCTTGACCCTGACCTTGGCCCTGTCCCTGGCCCTGCCCTTGTCCCTGTCCTTGGCCCTGACCTTGGCCCTGTCCTTGACCCTGTCCTTGTCCTTGTCCCTGACCTTGTCCTTGACCCTGTCCTTGGCCCTGTCCTTGTCCTTGACCCTGACCTTGTCCCTGTCCATTAAGCCCAGGAACAGTTCCAGAGTCCAAAGGTACAGCTACGGTTACCGCACTTGACTTCCCGCCGGTAGCCGCATTATCCGGATTCACAGAAGCAACTGCATATTGATACGTTACACCTGGCTTAACGGTTATGTCTCTAACCTCGGTAGCTGTCGTCGACAGGAGCGGCTCAGCTGCAAAATCCTTATCCTTGTCTTCCTTGCGGAATATTTGATACGATGTCCCTTCTCCTACAGCTGGCCAGCTAAGCACCACAGCCCGACTTTCCTTCACATATTCAGCCTTCAATTCTGCTACACCTTTAGGCGGTGCTACAGGATCAGCTACCCCATCAGGTCGTGTAAACTGCGTGACAGGACGTTTGGCCAGCGATTTCTGCATAACCTCCTTAAAGATCACCGCAGGTGCACCACTGCTCATGGATACAAAGTGCTTGGCATCCGGCTTATCGAAGCCGAGCCATACCGCTGCACTCCATTCCGGCGTATAACCTGTGAACCATAGATCTCTGTTATACTTTTCAAGACCTTTAATTACATTTTGAGTAGAACCTGTTTTTCCAGCAACAGGACGCTCGAACTTCGCCGCAGTCCCTGTACCACCAGGCTCAATTACACCTTGCATAAGAAGCGTCATATAATACGCTGTTTTTGCACTCATAACGGGTGATTTACGCTCTTGCTTGAACGTAGCCACTTCGGTTCCTTGATCATTTAAAATTTTCACAATCGAATGCGTAGTATTCAAATATCCATTATTAGCAAATGCACTGTATGCAGCGGCCATTTGAACAGGTGTAGCCCCCTTTGTCATACCTCCAAGGGAGATGGCCAAATTTCTGTCCTTAACCGGATCCAGTGGAATACCCAAGTTTTCAGCAAATTTCATGCCTGTGGTCACTTTAATTTCATTCAGCAGCCAAACAGCAGGAGCATTAATCGACTTCTTGACAGCCTCAAACATCGTAACTTGACCGCGGTAAATCCCATCATAGTTGCGTGGCGTATACCCATTGTAATTAGCTTCGTTATCCTGTAGCATGCTGTATGGCGTGTACTTCCCGCTTTCAAGAGCTGGTGCATACACCAATATAGGTTTGATCGAGGAGCCCGGCTGCTGCATTACAGTTGCCCGGTTCAAACCCCGCAGCACATAATCCCTGCCGCCGACAATACCGACTAAGCCGCCATCCTTATTGTTAACGATAGCCATTGCCCCCTGCATTTTCTGCTCAGGACCGTCTTTTTGAAAAAACTTTTCATTCGCAAATGTTTGCTCCATAATTTTTTGAGCATTCATATCCATTGTTGTGTAGATTTTATAGCCATTACGCAAAAGCTCATCCTCAGACAAGCCGTACAAGTCATTAGCTTCATTAATTACATAATCAAGAAAAGCGATATAATCCTTCGAGCCTGTTTCCTTTGGCGCCACATATTCCGCAGCCTCAGCTTTGGCTCTTTCATCTGCAGTTATATATTTCTGATCTTCCATCAATTTCAATACAACCGTTCTACGATCCTTTGATTTTTCAGGATTAGATATTGGATTATAAGTGCTTGGAGCCTTAGGTATCGCAGCGAGCGTTGCCATCTGCCACAATTCCAGCTTCTTTAAATCGGATACTCCAAAATATTTTTTCGCTGCCGCTTTTACCCCATAAGCCCGGTTTCCAAAGAAAATTCGATTTAAATACATCGTTAATATTTTATCTTTGGAGTAATTGTTTTCCAAGGCTACAGCAATGGACATTTCAGTCGCTTTTCGGAAAAAGGTTTTGTTCGAGCTCAAGAACAGATTTTTGGCAAGCTGCTGTGTTATTGTGCTTCCACCCTCTACAGCACTTCTTGCAATAACGTCCTTAACCAGGGCCCGGCCAATTCCCAAGAAATCAATACCCGAGTGCTCACCAAATCTTTTATCTTCCGTAGCAATAAAGGCCTGCTGCAGCTTCTCCGGAATGTCTTCCGGCTGCACAATTTCACGATTTTCACGATACAGCACAGCAGCTTCTGCTCCGTTGACATCATAAACCTGAGAAGCTTCATCCATGTCCAGCTTATCGATATTTTCCTTAAGAATCTTATCCCCGTTTATAATAATAAAAATATAGACGCCTAGTGCACAAATAAGAGCAACTACGGCAGCTACGAATGCGAACATTAACGCTCTGCCGACACTGACCTTCCGCTTCTTTTTTTTGGGCTTCGATTTTTCTGCATTGGTTTTTTTCACAGTCGCCATCTCTTTAGCCACCCCTGTTTTCTCTATATAAGATCAGTAAGAACCAACCGTCAGCGTTGCCCGGCTCCCTCCTGATCTTTCAATAAAAACTGCTTTCTCTAAGATACCTATGTATCTTTATAGATCAGCAGCTTCGTTACAATAAAAGAACAACCCTTCTAACGGGTTGCTCTCATGTTTCATATTCATTTAGACGTAACATTTAACTTAAATGTTGCTCATTAGAATGCTGCTCTTAGTAAAATTCTAGTTGTCTGTAGCGTTCTCCTGCTGCATTAATGAAACGGAACGCTGAGGCGTGAAGGTTGATATTGCATGCTTATAAACCATTTGCTGACGGCCTTCGCTATCAATGATGATCGTGAAATTATCGAACGCACGGATAACACCGCGGATTTGAAACCCATTAGTCAGATAGACGGTTACCGGTATATTTTCCTTGCGCAATTGGTTCAAAAATGTGTCCTGAATATTGATCGATTTGTTCATCATGGGCCCCCTCAAATGAGTTTAACGTTCGAATTTTAACCTATCTGATATTATAGCATGAACCTGGTCCAAATGGGCAGAAAAATTTACCAAATCACTCATATCCACCCAATGGATATCTTTCATATGACGGAACCATGAGAGCTGTCGCTTAGCAAAGTGGCGGGTATCACGCTTCAGCAATTCCACAGAGGCTTCCCAAGATAATTCACCCTGCAAATAGGCGATCATTTCCTTATATCCCAAACCCTGCATCGATATGTATTGCTTACCGTAACCCTGTTTAAGCAGCCCCTCAACCTCTTCGACTAATCCTTCGTCGATCATCTGATCGATTCGCTCTTCTATACGTTTATATAGTAAAGCTCTATCCATTGTCAACCCGATGATACATAGTTCGTAGGGAGACTGTTTTTTCTGTACTTTTAACCTGTCGGATAAACGTTCGCCTGTCAAATGAAAGATTTCAAGCGCGCGGATAATGCGTCGTTGGTCGTTGGCATGCAGCCGTTCAGCACTCTCAGGATCAATCTGTCGCAGCTTCTCCAGCAGGGCTTCAGCTCCATAAGTCAAGGCAAATTCAGCTTGTTCATTGCGGAAAGCTTCGTCTGAGCCGCTCTCGCTAAATTGATAGTCGTAACAAACGGATTCAACGTACAGTCCTGTACCTCCCACAATAAAAGGCAGCTTGCCGCGGCCATGAATGTCAAAGATCAGTTGGCTAGCCCGCTCCTGAAACTCCGCTACTGAAAACGGATGATCAGGATTATGAATATCTATCAAATGATGGCGAACCTGCTGTTGCTCCTGCAAGGAAGCCTTAGCGGTCCCGATATCCATTCCACGATAGACCTGCATTGAATCCCCAGATATAATTTCAGCGCCATAATCGGCTGCCAGTTGAAGGCTAAGCCTCGTTTTACCTACTGCAGTCGGTCCAACCAATACCAGCAGGTTTGGCTTAATAGAAGCCTGTGTCACAATCGTATCACTCCGTAAGCTATTCTCGTGGTCGAACGATGTACTTCCGTGAAGCCTAAACGTGCAAATTCTTTACTTTCACGATGTTCTTTCAAAATTACAGATCGGCGGGCTACCCGCGTAGCTTCTGTAATCGTTGCCTCTGTAATCGCTCTAGGATCAGCTAATTCCCTAATCGCGCTAATAGAGTTGGATTCTTCGATTGGCCTGCGAAACATGGGATCGAAATAAATCACATCGAATGACTTATCCGACTGCTGTTTCAAAAAATCATAATGGTCAATCTGAGTCACTTGAATACTGCGCATCGCTTCATTCATTCCGGGAATGTCTGAATGATAAGCGCGAAGCCCCTGGTTCAACAATAGGTATGGCAAAGGCCTGCTTTCGAGGGCAGTTACTTGTCCATTACCCGCAAGAGCGAAAGAATAAACAATTGCATCGGAGCCTAACCCGGCTGTGCAATCCAGCACCCTATCTCCTGGCTCTAATCCAGATAACTGCATGAGCGAATCCGGTTCTCCATTAATAAGACGTTTGACCCGGATGGCTGCGGTACTTGGATGAAAGAACAGCAGAGGCTGCTGATCCTGATAATACTCTATTCGTTCGCGCGATACAAGCAAGACATCCTGAGCGCCGTAACGTTTCCTCAATTGTGCAATTGAAAATTGTCGGCGTGAAACAACCCGAATGTCCTCTTGTATACCTGTTAGTCCCCTAACTTGCTTTGACAAATGCGCTGCCAGTTCCAGCTGCTCCGCCTGTGGTTCATAAGAGGTTGTTATCAGCAACTGCATCACCCGTCTAGCTCTTGAATTTTATAAAAAAAATCGGAACAACTGAATTTTAACAGTTTTTCTTTACTGCGTCCACGCATCCTTCGTTTTACATTCAGGGGTCATCGTCCTTATAATACTATCAAGCACGTTAACTAAGCTAAAGAAAGTCGTAATAAGGGAGCTTAAGTATGGAAGAATCTTTGAAGCCATTTTTATTATTGTCAGATGCGGTAATTATTACGGACATTAACCATCGAATTCTTGATGTGAATAAAACCTACGAGGACATTACTGGATATTCCCGCGAACAAATTCTCGGGTTCCGAGCAGGTATTCTAAAAACAAGACTCACATCAGAATCTACTTACCACGAAATGCATAAAGCACTAAATCAGCTTTTAAGCTGGTCAGGGGTATTTGTCAACAAAAAGAGAAACGGTGAACTGTGGCACTCATCCATCTCGATCACGCCGTTCCTAATAAATGGAGATACCTACTATGTTGGGGTCTTTAGAGAACTTGAGCATTTGCAGGAAGGCATTTATATTGCTGAGGGGCGCCGAAGCGGCATACAAGCGGCTTTGTTGAAAGTCCTTGCCATATCCTGCGAAATACGCGACCCGGCGATTGAGGAGCATTTGACAAGGGTACAGCAGCTAACCGGACAATTAATCCATGCTCACAACGAGCGGCTTCAATTGGGCTTGTCTCAAGATTATATTCAAAGCATTATCCATGCCAGTATTATGCATGATATTGGCAAATCGGGAGTTCCGGAAGGCATTCTGTATAAGCCCGGCCCCTTGACCAGCTATGAACGGATCATTATAGAAATGCATCCATTAATCGGAGTGGATATTCTTGAAAAGATCAATGCTGAACTCGATGATGACTTTTTTAAGGAAGAATTAAATGTTGCGAAAAATATTATTTTATCTCATCACGAGAAATGGGATGGCTCTGGATACCCGCACCAATTGAAAGCAACCGACATCCCCTTTGAGGCTCGTATCGTCTCAGTTGTCGATGTATATGATGCTTTAACTTCCAGGAGGCCTTACAAAGAAATATGGGATAAACAAAAAGCAATCGGTTTTCTACGGGAGCACCAAGGTACTTTCTTTGATCCAGCTATTATTGATACTTTTGTTCAAATTGTTTAGCAATTTTCAAACCGCCTACATATGTACGGGAGTCCAGGGTTTATCCGACACTCAACCACATGAGGGAAAGGAAATAGATGGCATTTCTCACGTTAATCCAGCCTAACTATCGTTTGAAATTAATTTAACTGGAAAAACTCAGGCTAATATAGGTGATATGGATGATATCAGCCCAAACCACTTCGAATTAGCATGAGAAATTCCATCTATAGGGCTTCGAACGCTATTTTTCGGC
Source organism: Paenibacillus sp. GCM10027630 (assembly GCF_042676305.1). NCBI lineage: Bacteria > Bacillati > Bacillota > Bacilli > Caryophanales > Paenibacillaceae > Paenibacillus > Paenibacillus sp. GCM10027630. The sequence continues at coordinate 129,084 of NZ_JBHTGY010000097.1, forward strand.
GTAATTAACCTGACATTTTCCTGATATTTTACTGATATTTGCAAAAGAACCTTCCCCATAAAAAATGCACCCTTAGAATTTCATCGGATAAACCAGGGGTTTATTCCAATGTCTATTCTAAAGGGTGCACTCCACTATCCAAAGAGGATTTGAAGGTCCTTTGCAACCTATATTCATGATAAAGTAGTGTATGGGCTGATCCAAAATGACTTTTGGGATAGCTCAGCTCCATCTAGCTTCCTTACATTTTTCGCATAACGTACATGCCAATTGCAGCCAATATGAGTATAAAACAAGCAACTAAGCCATAATATTTTATCTTTTTAAAAGCAGCCTTGATTTTCCTTATCGGTCTTTCTTTAGGAAAAATCCCCCAGCCCTCATACCTCCCGTCAACCTTTGATACGGTTTCAATCAGCATTAAGGTATTTTTATTTAATGAATCCTCATTTAAAAAGCATGCCAGGCTCAGATGCAAAACATGTTTATAATGGATACCTTCAGCATCATAGTCGATGTTCTCAACGGTATAATCATGTCGTTTTAAGCTTTCCGCTGCCTCTAATAGATCCTCGCTATTTTGAAATCGCAAATAATAGTGGACTCTGTATTCTACATCCGTTTTGTAGCCCTCATAATAAAATGAATGAATCGCATTGTAATTATTATAATATTCGGCTTCTATAGTATTGGGGGAAAGATAATCGTAAAAGCCCCACTGCTCATCTATTCTGGAAGATATGACATAACGAAATCTCGCAAAAAGAGTTAAACCATTTTTAATCATTTCTTTACATTTCTCGGGGTCTCTTACATAAAAAATAAGCTCAATTCGAGTCTCAGAATCAATCCTCCCAATAAACACCCCTTGGTTCGCTTCAAGAATACTTGAATCCAGCTTCTCTTGAAGCTCTATTAGCTCTTCTTGAATTTGTGTAACTTGTTCTTTCTTTTCAGCGATGTGATAAATATTTAAAGAAAGATTGAGAAGGGTTGAAAACTGAGAGTAGTCGACTCTTTCTTTTACGCCTCTATCAAGAAAAATTCTTACATCTTCATTCTCTCTCTGAAATGAAATCCATTCTCTTATCATTTGTAAGTTTGCACCAACCCTAATCTTCTCTTATGTTGCAATATCAGAATCTGCTCCGCGATATATCAGTGTATATTCGGCAGCTTTTGTTGCAATATCCTGCTCCGCAGAAGAATTCTGATATTATAACAAACAAAACCATAGAAGTATATTCAAAAAATTCGCTTAAACAAACGCATTTATAACTTTGCTTCATTTTGTAATATTCCTGTCATAATGCAACGCTACTATTAGCTTGTAAGAAACATATCATCGTTGGGAGTTGAGCTTAATGCTAAGAAAAACAATCGTAGGAACTGTAGCAGGCGCATTATTAACAGTAGGGTTAATGGGCTCCGTTTTTGCAGCAAATGAGACTACCGCTGCGTCTCCAAAGACCAAAGAGGCGCATAAAGCAAAGATAGAGGCTAAGGCTGCAGCCAAAGGCCTTACATTGGAACAATGGACTCAAAAACATCAAGCACATAAAGCAGAGCTGGAGCAAAAAGCACAAGCCGCCGGAGTAACATTGGAACAATATAAACAGGATCTTAAAACAGAACAGCAGCAGCGTAAAGAAGTCAAGCAAACGAAACTTCAACAGCATGCGGATAAGCAAGGAATCACGATTGAACAATATTTAGAAAAGCGGAAGGCTCAGCATGCTGAAGCAGTGAAAAAGGCGCAGGAGCTCGGAATTACGGTTCAACAATACCGAAAGCAGCAAACGGCCGAACTTAAAGCCAAGCATAAAGCTGAACGTCAAGCCAAACACGAGGAAAAACGTCAGGCCAAGCTGCAAGCCAAAAAAGTAGCACCTAAGTAAATCAATTTACTTGCATCATAAAGAGCCGTTCACTTGGATCAAACCAAGGGATCGGCTCTTTCTATACATTGCTGCTAAGTTTCAGGAGGAGTCGGTATGCGTATTGTGAAGGTGGTCCCTTTCTCCAAGACAGATTCAACCTCTATCGAGCCCTTCATAAGCTCTAACAGCTGCTTGGTTATGGTCAGCCCCAAACCGCTGCGTTCACGATGTGTGTGCCGCGAGTCATCCTCCGTATAAAATCGTTCCCAAATATAAGGCAGCTTGGACGGATCAATTCCTGAGCCCGTATCTGATACTTTGACAACCAGACTATCTTCTTCATAAAAAGATTGAATCGTAATCTTGTCGCCTGATTCGGAATGCCGTATTGCATTATCTAATAAGTTAAATAACACTTGCTTAAGTCGCTCAGGGTCTCCATATGCTTTTAAAATCTCATCCTCAGGTTCAACAATCTCAACGTCCAGCTCTTTTTTCTCTATTCTGGGAGCCAGGCTCTCGCTGACAGTATGAACCAAGGAAGACCAACGAATTGCTTTCATTTCCATATTCACTCGTCCCGTCTCAATGGCGGATAAGTCGAGCATTGTATTTAGTAAAGAAGTTAGCCTGAACAGCTCCGCATAAATGATTTGATGATAGCGATGATGCTGTTCCTCCGGTATGACCCCTTCCATCAATCCTTGAGCAAAGCCGCGAACAGAAGTTAGAGGAGTGCGCAGCTCATGAGAGACATTGGCAATCAATTCTTTACGCATTCGATCGAGCTGTTCCAGCTGCTCCGCCATTTGATTAAACGTATCAGCAAGCTGACTGACTTCATCGCTGCTTTCCACAGGGACCCTTACTGTAAAATCACCATTCCCGAGCCTCTTGGCCGCCCGATTCATACGAAGTAACGGGCCCGTCATCCGTTTGGACAGCACAAAAACAAGCAGGGAAAATGGAATTGCAATCAAGTAAGCTGTAAAGATGATCAATCGGGTAACCTTGCCCATCTGAATTTCCTGTACGGGTGTATGCAGGAATAACGCTCCGATTACTTTATCCTTCGCTATGACAGGCATCCCCACGGAAAGAAGCACCGTATCATCAGAATAGGTAAAGGGACCTATCTGAGTAACCCGGCCCCCTTTTAAAACCTGGCTTAGAAGAGCTGGGTCCTTAATTTCACTTTGCTTTAGCAGCCGCTTTTCCAGCCTTTTTTTATTCACTCCGGCGCTTTCGTCAATTAGTAACAAATTCGTCCGAATGTTGAGCGTTCTCTTTAATCGAGAATCCGCATTGTTATAAATCGTTTTCTGACTCGAGGGATCGGCACTTAATCCTTCCAGCAGAAGCTCATTAAGCTGCTCCCCTTCCCGGAAGAGTAAGGCTTCTTTTTGTTTAACAAGGAAATCCTGAAGCGCAAAATTGAGTACTAGGGCAAGCAATGTAAAACCAACCAAAAGTACACAAAGCAAGGAAAGAAGCTGTTTGCGAAACACTGAAGTAAGCATTTACTGTACCTCGGTTCGCAGCTTGTAGCCTGCGCCTCTTACAGTCTCAATAGACCAAGTGGACTTCTCTTTCTCTTGGGAAAGTTTTTCACGAAGTCGTTTGATAGTTACATCCACGACACGGTCATCTCCAAAATAATCCTCTCCCCACACCAAATCAAGAAGCTGCTGCCTTTCGAGCACTTGATTGGGATGCTGAGCGAAGCTGACAAGCAGCTTGTACTCCTTGGGAGTCAGCTCAACAATATCGTTATCCAAATATACGCTACGAGAGGCTGTCTCAATCGTCAGATTGTCAACTCTAATCGAAGCTGGCAGCTTTAACTGCCTCAAGGAGGAATAGGATCGGCGAAGCAGTGAAACCGTTCTGGCAATGAGCTCATTGGGATCAAATGGCTTAACCATATAATCATCAGCGCCAATACCGAAGCCTCTTATTTTATCTTCGCTTTCCCCCTTGGCTGTTAGCATCAGGATAGGCAGGTCGCTTGTTTCTCTAATCTTCGTGCAGATCGCCCATCCATCCTTATCGGGCATCATGATATCCAATACTATGAGATGAATGGTGTGCCTGCGAACCAGCTCCAGAGCCTCCGATCCTGTCGCCGCACATAGAACATGAAATCCTTTACTCTTAAGGTACATGTTAATAAGCTCGGTTATGTAAGTATCATCATCGGCAATTAGAATGGTGTAATCACTATTGTGAAATGGCTTGTCCATAATAAAAGACTCCTCCATTTATTATTTAAAAAAGACAAGCCCCATGTACATGATTTCAATGGGATTTGTCTTATCTTTACATCACTCGTTTAAACATTTTCTCCAGCTCATAGGTGGAAAAGCTAATAATGATAGGGCGCCCGTGCGGACATGTATAGGGGTTGCGGCAAGCCGCCAGCCTATCCAGCAGTCCCTCGATTTCCAATGTGCTTAGGCTTTGATTAGCTTTTATGGAGGCTTTGCAGGAACACATTATTGCAGCCTTCTCGCGCAGCTTGCTTAGGTCAATCCCTTTGCGCTCCGACAACAGCCACTCGCTCATTTCCTCTACAAGCGCTTTTTCATCACCCTCTGGAAACCAATGTGGATAAGCTCGAACCAGAAAAGCATTGCCGCCGAACGGTTCAATATAGACACCGGCTTGCTCAAGCATAGGAAGCTTATCCTTCAAACGTTCCGCTTCTGTTGAAGTAAATTCAAGTGTGATCGGTACTAGCAGTTCTTGGCTAGCTTCGGCTGGTCTGCCAAACTTCTCGAAATAGTACTCATAATTAATTCTTTCATGAGCCGCATGCTGATCAATCAAGAACAAACCTTCCTCGTTTTGAGCAACGATATAAGTACCATGCATTTGTCCAATTGAAGATAGTCTCGGGAACGATGGCAGCGCAGGTGCTTCTTGCTCGCTTCCAACAGCCAACGCACGAAGAAGCGCTTGACTGGACGCCCCTTGATCCGTTGGTTTTCTTTCCTGAGCCGCATGTGATCGCAAGGAGGACTCTTTGCCTCCCCCAGCTTGATTCACGGTCGAATATACGGACTGTTGACCGTTTGACTGGATTTTAACTCGATCCCCACCTTGAGCTGCTTGGTTGAGACGGCTGACTGCTCTGCTATAGTCGCTTTCAACACTGCTCCCGGTACTGGCTCGATCACTATTGCCTCCAATAGTGCTGCTTCCAGCTTGGCTGCTATTGCCAGTATTATGGCCATTTCCATAGACGGATGGAGTTCCCGCGCCAGTTCCGGCAGACGGTGGCAATCCAGGAGATGTGGTGGCATCAAGCCCCCGCTGCTCAGGACGGTACAACTCCATTTGCTCCTGAATAATGCCATGAAGCTTCGGTTTATTAGATGCTCCAGGCGTCGGAATTAGTACTTGTTGGTTTAGTACACAACGTACCTGCTGTTCCACAAATTGAATCAGTTCCTGTTCTTTGCTAAATCGTACCTCCAACTTCGCCGGGTGCACATTAACATCCACCAAAGCCGGGTCCATTTCAATATGAAGCACGGCTACAGGAAACCGGTTGATTGGAAGAAGTGTGTGATAACCTTGCAGAAGCGCATGAATTACCGTGTAATTTCGAATATAACGTCCATTGATAACCGTTGATATCCCATTCCGGTTAGCCCGAGTCGTTTCCGGCTTGCCAATGTAGCCACGGATCGAATAATCCAGATGCTCCCCTTCTATCGGCAGCATCGTTTTGGCGACAGCCGTGCCATATACCGCAGCTATTACCTGCAGCATATCCCCATTGCCCAATGTTTGAATCAATGAGCTTCCATTATGTTTCAATGTAAAAGCTATCTCTGGATGAGCCAATGTCAATCGGTATATGAAATCAGAAATATGTCCGAGCTCTGTTTGTACGGTTTTCATATACTTCAATCGCGCTGGAGTATTATAGAACAGCTCACGAACTTGAATATCCGTTCCTCTGGGTGCTGCTGCTTCCTCCAATACTTTTACAGTGCCGCCTTCAATGACAAAGCGGTAACCTAAGCCGCTCTGCTCAGTGGAAGTCAGGCAAGTGACTTTGGAGACCGCAGCTATACTTGGTAGCGCCTCGCCGCGAAACCCCAAAGTTCGGATGGAAAACAAATCCTGACTGCTAGCAATTTTACTTGTTGCATGCCTATAAAAGGCAACCTCACAGTCTTCGCGTTCCATCCCGCTGCCGTTATCACTGACACGGATCAGCTCAAGGCCACCCTCCTCTATTGAAACGTCAATTCGCGTGCTTCCAGCGTCAATTGCGTTTTCAACAAGCTCTTTTACAACGGAGGAAGGTCGTTCCACAACTTCCCCCGCCGCTATTTGATTGGCAATATGCTCATCTAATACTTTTATTTTCCCCATAAGCCGCTCCTTACTTGGACGTGGTTACTGTAAATTGCTCTCCATTATCAGACCATTCCAGCTGAGGAAAGCTTTCTGCTACCTTACCGATATTTACATAGCTAGTGCCATGATCAAGCTTAAGATCGCTTGTTGCAATCTGATAAGTACCCTTTGTACCGCCCACAGTAAGCTCAACCGCCTTTGAATCACCATTCCATGTGATAGTACCGCCTAGTATAGTGCTAAGGAGACGTGAAGGAACATAAACAGCACCATTTTCACGTACAATACCTAAGCTGTCTTGGACAGGAACTCCGTTTACCGTTACCCCTTTTTTAGTGTGGCTGACCGCGAATTTGCTGATCCCCGCTTCATGCAGAGCCGTTAGCAGCTGTGGAACCTCGCCATCTATTTCAATATCAGGATTCAAGCCTACTTTATTGACCTTGCGCAGCTTAGGTGTCAAATATTCCTCGATTGTAATTTTTAATGCTCCACCAGTGGAGAGCGGGAACAAGGTCTGAACGCTGCCTTTGCCGAATGTTTTCGTTCCAATAACCTTAGCTACCGCATTGTAATCCTGCAAAGCCCCCGTTAACACTTCAGAAGCGCTCGCACTGTATTCATTTACCAAAATGTATAAAGGAAAAGGCTGGGTCGTTCCATTTGAAAACTTTACCGGATCATCAACATTATCTTTATCCTTGGTATGAATCAAAATGCCTTCCTTAACAAACAGCTTCGCCATATTGAGAGCCGTATCAACCAAACCGCCCCCATTGTCGCGCAGGTCAAGGATCAAGCTTTTAATGCCCTGCTTCTTGAGATCGGCAAGCTGGGAAGTCATAAGCTCATCCGCATCGCTTGAGAAGCTTGTAACACGGATGTAGCCAACACCAGAATCAAATTTCTTGTTGATAACCACAGGCAGCTGGATCGTTTGACGGGTCATATCCAATACTATGCTTTGCTCTCCGCGTTTCACCGTTACAGATACCTTCGTGCCTTCAGGACCCATAATTTTTTTGGTGACATCATCGATTTTAAAGCCTGCAACCGATTCTCCGTTCACCTCAGTAATCAAATCGTTTTCCAGCATTCCCGCTTTTTTGGCAGGACCATCAAACACTTCGAAAATGTAGACGCCATCCGTTTCCTGACTGACTCGAACACCTACTCCAACGTAATTATTCTGAATGGCGCCCTCGAATTTTTTGAGCTCATCCGCTGTAAAATACACGGTATAAGGATCATTTAACGATGTAACCATAGATTTAATAGCGGTATCAGACAATTGCTGAGTGTTAGGACTGCTGACATGATTTTTTTGGATCAGATCAAATGCTTCTTTAATTCTCGCTAAATCCGTGCTGGTCTGGTCTGCTGCCAATGATGCGGAAGCCGCAGGAAATAAAAGCGTTAGTGTAAGTACTACAGATGCAGTTCGTCTCCAAATAGCACGATAGCCGTTCATTGTCATAGTAGAGTCATCCTCTCATTATATAAGGCTAATTTGTATAAAGGTTGTATATTCATATCGGTAAAAGCGGCCTCTTTAAGTGAGAGTTCAAAAAGTCAACTTTTCAGCACCGAGGAGGTTGCAAGAACCTGAAGAAGGAGGAGCGGAGTTTAGGCAAAACCTAAATGAGCACCGGACTTCGAAGGTGAATGCAAGATTCGATGTCGAATAGCCTCCTGAAATGCTTCGTGATCAAAAGGGGACTTTTTGAACTACCCTCTTTAAGATAGCTGCTTCTTTAAATCAAATAAAAAGTTCATAGCCATCATTGGGGTCATATTCATTAAATCCGCCCCCTTCAGCTGATCCAGCAGCTGCTCGGTACGAGAATCTGATTTTTTCTTTGTTCGCTCTGACGGGGTTTCCGTCTCTTGGAATAAACTCAATTGAACTGCCGGGCCTTCCTTCACCTGCTGAGACTGTGCAGTACTCACAACTTCAGGCTGATTCGCGATTGGAGGCGGCACCAAAGTGTCCGCAGCTGAAGTACGGCTGGGGGCTGCTTGATCTTGTCCCATCAACAGCTCGGCACGTGCTTCGAAAGTATTCAGCAGCTCATAGGAACGATCAATGATTCCGGCCGGAAGTCCGGCGATTTGAGCGCAATATATACCATAGCTGGTACTGGCAGCGCCGGGAATCAGCTTCCTCAGAAAGGTCACCTGCCGGCCGCTTTCTTTGACAGCCATGCAGTAGTTGCGTAAGGACTGAAGTGTTTCTTCCAAATGGGCCAATTCATGAAAGTGAGTGGAGACCAGTGTTTTGCAGCCAATCTTGTCATGTAAATATTCAATCACAGCCTGGGCAATCGCCATGCCTTCACCGGTAGAAGTTCCGCGGCCCAGCTCATCTATAATAACCAAGCTCCTGGATGTTGCCTTCTCAGTCATTACTTGAATATCCATCATTTCTACCATAAAGGTGCTCTGCCCACCGATCAGATCATCAGCAGCTCCGATCCGTGTAAAGATTCGGTCAATAATGGGCACCTGAGCTGACTTTGCCGGAACGAAGCAGCCGATTTGCGCCATTAAGCAAATGATAGCCACCTGCCGCATGTAGGTGCTCTTCCCGGCCATATTAGGTCCGGTAATTAGCAGCATACTGCCTTCTTGCTGGTTAAGAGCCGTTTCATTTGCAATAAAAACACCGTCCTGCATTACGGCCTCAACAACAGGATGACGCCCTTCTTCTATACGAAGCTCGAAGAACTCCCCAACCTGCGGCCGTGTATAACGATTGGCCGCACTGACAGCAGCCAGCGACTGATACACGTCAACGGAGGCAATCTGCTCCGCGAGCTGCTGCAGCCTCAATATATGTGCGGACAACTTATCCCGCAGCTGCATGAACAGCTCATACTCGAGGTCGACCATTTTCTCCTGAGCCTCGAGAATTAAGCCTTCCTTCTCTTTGAGCTCCGGAGTAATAAAACGTTCCGCATTCGCAAGCGTCTGCTTGCGCTCGTAACGTCCTTCCTCCAGTGAAGCTATGTTCGCTTTGGTAACTTCTATATAGTAGCCAAACACTTTGTTATAGCCTATCTTCAACGACTTGACGCCGGTCCGCTCCCGCTCTTGCTTCTCAAGCTCGGCAATCCACTGCTTGCCGTTCGTGTTAGCCTCGCGCAGCTGATCCAGATAGGCGTGGTAGCCCGCCTTGATCATACCGCCGTCACGAATCGAGACGGGCGGCTCTTCGGTGATGGCGTCCTCGATCCACGCCATCACATCATGGCACGGGTCCATCCGTGCCGTCAGCGTCGCAAGCGTCGCAGAGCCCGACGCAGCGCATATCTGCTTCAGCTGGGGCACCTGCTGAAGCGAGCTCTTAAGCGCGACCAGGTCGCGAGCGTTGGCGTTGCCGTAGGCAATCCGCGCCACGAGCCGCTCCAGATCGTAGACTTCCTTGAGCGACTGCTTCAGCTCGTCGCGGACAATCAGCTGGTGGTACAGCCTGTCCACCGCTTCAAGCCTCTCTTCAATAGCCGCTGCGTTCATAAGCGGCTTCTCGATCCAGCGGCGCAGCAGCCTGCCGCCCATTGCTGTGACGGTTTTGTCCATAAGCCACAGCAATGTCCCCTTCTTCGTCCGATCGCGAACCGTTTCAACCAACTCGAGATTACGGCGAGTAAAAGGGTCCATAATCATGTATTGATTCTGCTCATATACGCGAATATTTTTGATATGGCCTAAAGACCGCTTCTGCGTCTCAATTAGATAAGCCATCAATAACTTGACGCAGGATGCGCCCCCAATAGGCAGACCTGACAGCTCCGCTTCAGCAAAATAATCGCCAAGCTCAAAAGCGGATCTGCCACCTTCATGCTCGCGCGGCGTCATTACCGTAGTTCCTGCCCAAGCGGGTGAAAACTCTCTAAGCCGTTTTAAGAGATCAGGCGACGCCAACAGCTCCGAAGGATGATACACATTCATCTCATCGGCAACAAGCGTAAGCGTCCCTTCCAAACGCGTGACGAACAGCTCGCCTGTCGAGATATCGCAAGCTGCGAAGCCGTAGCTTCCATCCTCTGCTTCAGTTACGGAAACCATGTAATTATTGGTCTCTCCAAGAGATCGGGCATCCATCACGGTACCTGGAGTGACTATGCGGATGATTTCCCGCCTAACGATCCCTTTGACCGATGACGGGTCCTCAACCTGCTCGCAGATCGCGACCTTGAACCCTTTTTCTATTAATCTGGCAATATAGTTATCCGCCGAATGATAGGGAATGCCGCACATAGGAATACGCTCCTCGGCTCCCCCTCCCCGTCCGGTCAGCGTAATTTCCAATTCGCGTGATGCTTGAATAGCATCCTCAAAAAACATTTCATAAAAATCGCCCAATCGGAAAAACAAAAATGCATCGGGCACCTCCGCCTTGATGGCTAGGTATTGCTCGATCATCGGCGTGTAATTGGCCATCCTTTTACCCATCCTCCAGCTACTTGACTATATTTATGCTTCTTTCTTTCGTGTCATTCCCAGATGTACTTGTATGTAGAGCGGAAAGTTTGCATACCGCCTTTTTGAAAATGGGATACCTCCGCAAAATTTAAAATATCCCATTTTCAACTACGGCTGCAGCCGCCTTACAAGCTCGCAACGCTCAAAGTTGCTCCAAATCCCAAACTACTATATCTGCCAGCCTAGTACAGACTATTATATCATGAATTAATAGACGATTCTTCTTTTATGCGAAAAGGGCCAATTTTCCACCCACGTCGTATATCTCCTTGTTCATTCCAGCCTTCTTGACGCAATAGCATCGACTTGATTGGCGTCAAATACTTCTCATATTTACGATAGGTCGGGAGCCGTGTCAAGTCCCCCCACAGCCCAGGAATAAGGGGACGGATACTGGATTTATCCCCCTCGTAATAAGCCTTCTGCATTGAGAGCTCATTTAAGGGGCGAGCCTGAAGCAGTGAATAGTGGTCGGCAATTAGTTTGGACATGGCGAATACCCCTTTGGCAACCGTTGGAGAAATCAGCCAGCTAGGCAGCACGCGGTATTCGAATCCCCCGTACCTCTTGCGGCGAAAATCACCCAAAAAGCCGTATTTGGGCTTTCTGTTGCCTGTCGTTGCATCCTCAAGCAAGATGAGCGGCAGCGCCAAATAATTATCCATCACGCGAAGCAATTCGCTATTCAGCCAAGTGCCGCTGAAATGGAGATGACCGCCCAGAGGAAAACCCTTGACAGGCATCCCACCAGCGAGCCATTGCAGTGACTCGTCTTGGATTTGACGAGTTGCTATCTGCATCGTACGACGCAGGTTAATGATCAATTGGCCCACGTCACTGCTTGGTTCAGGCCTAAGCTCCGCCAAAGGATATACCTTGCGAAAGCCTGGCAGCACGATGGCATCACAGCCCACTGGGCCTTCTTTCTCCAAAAATCGTGATGCAAAGATGACTTTGCCCTGATCATTACGAAGCAGAAATTCGGGATCCGCCCCGATCATGATCTCACGTTTATCCGTTTGGGCATTGACAACCTCCTGGGCAAATCTGTGCATGGCGGCGGCAAACAGCTCAGCAAGCCTCTGAGTCAGCTTAGGAATCGCCTGCAGCTCAAGGACAGCGAGTTCTCCTCCCGGGCGTACACCAATACGTACAACGCCATAATCGAGCCCAAGAGCATAAACCGCCTTCACTGCTTCACGCTTAGCTCGAACGGCATGATAGGGAGGTGTTTCATTCAGCAATTCTGTAAATTCGCTCTCCTCCTGTTTTTGAAGAGGGTGAGGAGCTCCATAGAATACACCATATGACTTTTGAAACAGCCCCAATGCATGTAAATGAAAAACAGGAACAAGGTACTCATATGTATAGCGGCGCTTATTTGTCTCCAGATCAAAAAGGATCCCGTGCACTTCGAGCAGCTCCGCCATTTTGCGAGGGGTAGACGAACGCAGCAGACTCTTGACGGGCTGAAGCGAACGCTGCCCAGGCCTCTCCGTATGAAAGCAGCCCCAATGGATAACATGCGTGGATTCACCATGCGTTGGCAGCCTTGTTCCATGAGGCAATTCCAGCTGATCCAATAATAAATCGAGGGTCGGCTCATTTGAGTGGAGCAGCCATACGCTCATTATTTCACCTCCCAAGGGCTTTTGCACATGCAAAGCTTACTTCTTAAGCACCTGCTGCGGGCTTTGCTGAAGCCTGATTCGTAAGCATCCTGTCCGGGCTTCCTATACCCGCACAAGCTAGCATCTTGTGTCCTGCTTCAGCAAAGCCCTCTACATCTGCTTGACCTCCGGGCCTCAGCCCTGCCCATTTTTACAATAATCCCCTGTTGAAACAAAAAAGAGGGCTCACGCCCTCTGCCGAAATGAACATTGTGTCATATACTGTAAGTAGATATTAGTTCAAATCGTCATCCAAAAGATCCGGATCAAGATCTTCGAAGTCACCGTCATCGGAGCTGCTAAAGTCCACTTGCTTGTCGTCGAAATCATCGCTGCCGTTCGGGTTCACCACAACCCAAATTTTTGTTTCAGCGATCATTTCAACCTTGAACTCGCGCTCTACACGAATGATCACACTGTCGCCGCGGGAAGATATGCTCGCTTCCACGCAGTTCGGTTCTTGGGTAGCGACAGCTGTAACTTCAGCCGTTGACGGTCTATGCTTCTTATCGAGATAAGAAAGCCCAACCCCTTCAACGTAAGATACCGTTTCTTTCGCAACATCCGTTTTGGTATTTTTATCATAAGAATACCAAATATTGATGTCGTAAGTACCTACTACCTCCACGCCATCGCCTGCTTTAACCGCATCGTACTGGTTGTTGATAATCCAAGCACCCAATATACTCGTCGGAGCATGAGGCGGAGTGACCGTGTTCGTTACTTGTGAAAACTTGCGCCCTTTGCCACAGACAGCTTTAGTATAGATCTCTCTGTAGTGCAAATCTTTATCTAATGACATCCTTTCAACCTCCTCCATACAATCATTCATTACAATTGTATGCAGGACATTCGTCTAGGGTGACAAAAATTTTCTGCTCTTTTTGGTATTTTATTCAGAATCGGCATAGGTTGCCGGTTCTCTTTGCTTTTTCTCTCTTTTCGCAACCGCCAAATAGGATTTCAGCTCCACCATAAGCTGAAGTAACGCGGAGCGTACTTCAAATTCCTCACGGCTTGCTGGCAGGGGCATCTCCTGGAATTTCCGCTCCAACAGCTCCAGCTTTTTTTCCGAGCGCCCTGTATAATGCTCCACCTTAACATCCTCGCTTATTTCATCAAAAACCGATGCCAGCAGCTCACCGTGCGGCAATGTCTGGTATACCTGGGCTACGTATTGTACCATTCGATCGACCGAATCCATCTGTTGCTTTCTCATGTAGAAATAAACCGCCCACACTGTGTCATCATGAAATAATGCATTTTCCTTGGAGCGTTTGACTGCATTCATAGCTTGCTGCAAAATATCGTTGGACTCCAATAATTCACTGCCGCTCCAAACGTATCGATTATCTCTCAGATGATTAGAAATTTCTTTGAAAATATGAGAAAAACAGGTCTCAAGCCTCTCCCGCAAATCCAAAAGCTGCTGATCCTCTTTTGGCATATATATAATATTGATTAAGGTAGCCGTACCTAGTCCAACTAGCAGCAATGCCACCTCATTAAGGATCACAGCACTGCTAATTTGCCCCCCTGCAAAGACATGGAACATAACTACAGAACCGGTCACTACCCCTTCTTTTAATTGGAACCGAGCCAGTATTGGAAATAAGATTAGAATATAGATTCCGATCACCCATATATGAAAACCAAGCAGCCAAAATAAGTACGCTGCTATTAACAGGCCGAGAAAGGATGCAACAATCCGCTGAAGCGATGTCCGCACCCCTTTGCGTTTTGTAACATCCACTCCCAATATAGCCAAAAGCCCCGTCGAATAGGGTGAATGCAGTCCAAGACTTTGTGCCAAATATATGGCCAAAACTACAGCAACCGCTGTTTTAATAATCCGTATTCCCATGAGTGATCTCCAACTTGAGCATTTTATTCCTATCTTAAATCCTGCCTCAATGCTTGTCCATTTTATTCATAAAAAAAAGAGCCGGAATCCTCCGCCCACAACAGGGCACACCAGCTTAGATGCTAACCACCAGGCTTATCGTTTGCCGGTCAGCTTTTTTTCGAGAAAAGCAACCGCTTGATACATCATTGTAGCTGCCACGGCAATTACAATTACACTGCCGATAACGAGTGTGAAATTGAACACTTGAAAGCCATAGATGATCAAATAGCCAAGCCCCTGCTTGGAAACAAGAAATTCCCCTACAATGACGCCCACCCAGGAAAGCCCTACATTAACTTTGAGAGTTGAAACTATTGTCGGATACGTCGCAGGCAATATAGCTTTCTGAAACACCTGCCGCTTAGTGCCGCCAAATATACGGATGACCTTCGAATAATTCGGGTCAACCTCCTTGAAGCTGTTATAAACGACAAGGATCGTTATGATTACGGTTATCGATAGCGTTGTGGCGATGATGGATAGTGCTCCCGGCCCGAAGGCCACTATAAAAAGCGGGCCTAATGCAACCTTGGGCAAGCTGTTCAACACGACAATGTACGGATCCAGCACACGGGATAGAAACCCAAACCACCAAATAAGCGCAGCCACAGCCGTACCGAGCAGCGTTCCAAGCACGAAGCCTACCAGTGTTTCCCATAATGTTACACCTACATGCAGCAGCAGCGAGCCGTCCATCCATTTGGTGTACAGCAGTATCGCAATGCGGCTAGGTGAGCTGAACAGGAGCGCATCAATCCACAGCATCCGGCTTGCAAGCTCCCAGGTAAATAAGAAAACGACCAATATCGCTAGCTGTGTAATTCGGACCTGCCAGGTAAGCTTCCGCTCTGTCGATAGAAACAGGCCGTATTCGCTCTGTGCCAAGGAAACCGGAGTCGAGGGGTCGCTTAAGGAAAGTTCGTTTGAGTTCAGTCCCGTACCCTGAGTTCGATTCATACTAGCTCCCCTCTCTCGACGTCCATATCTTCAAAATATCCCCATAATCGGTGAAATAAATTATGAAAGCCTGCTTCTTCCCTTGCTTTTAACGGCAGCGCTTCACGTATGTTAGGGGGTACATCAACGGCAGCAAGGACCCTCCCAGGGTTGGGCTGAAGCACTATTATCCGGTCACTCATCGCAATAGCCTCAGTTATATCATGAGTGACCAGGATGGCTGTTTTATTTCGTGCAAGGAGTGTGACGGCCACCAAATCCTCAAGTTGAAGCTTCGTTTGATAATCTAACGCGGAGAAGGGTTCATCCAGCAGCAATAAGTCCGGTTCCGTTGCCAAAGTGCGCACCAGCGCTACCCGCTGGCGCATCCCTCCTGAGAGCTGATGCGGATAGCGGTCGGCAAATTGGGAAAGCCCCATGTCATGCAGCAGCTCCAGCACCATTTCTTTGGAGGCGGAATCACGTCTGCCCATCAGTTCTAGTCCGATAGAAGCGTTCTCATATATCGTACGCCATGGGAACAAATAATCCTGCTGCAGCATATAGCCTACCCGCGGTGTCGGCTCTTGGATCAGCTCCCCGGAAACGCGCACCGTTCCTGTAGTCGGTATTAAAAGTCCGCTTATTAATGAGAGCAGCGTTGTTTTACCGCAGCCGCTCGGTCCGATCAGGCTGACAAACTCCCCCTGGTTTACCTTTAATCCTATACCCTCTAGTGCAAGATAGGCGCCTTGGCTGTTCACATAAACATGGGAGACCTCTTCCAGCTCTACGGCTGTTTGTATTGGCATGTTGAATCCCTCCCCCGCGCTTTAAGTTCCATAGCTTATATTTAATGCCGCTGTACTGTATCGGCTGTTTACTTGACCGTTTGTTTAGCCTTTTCTGCAAACTGATTGTTGACGATCGTTTTGAAGTCCACCCGGCTCTTCAGTTCTCCGGCTGCTTCCATCACGTTTTGCAGGTTATTCCATTCTTGCTCATCAATAATTCCGTCCGTTGAGAAGGAACCCTGCTCTTTATAACGCTGTATGGAGCCTTTCAAAATTTCTTTATCCGTATCGGGGAAGAAGGATACAATGGCTGCTGTTATGTCATCCGCACTCGAAGCTTGCACCCAGTTTTGACCTTTTTGCAAAGCATTGGTGAATTTTTGGAAAGTTGCATTATTCTTATCGATGTAGCTTTTTTTCGCCATAAATGCTGTATAAGGAAGCTTGCCGCTTTCTACGCCGAACGAGGCGACTACATAGCCTTTTCCTTGCTTTTCAAAGATCGTGGCTTGAGGCTCAAACAGCTGTACATACTCCCCTGTTCCGGAAGCATACGCTGTCGCGATATTGGCAAATTCAATATTTTGAATCAGGTTCAAATCCTTTTGCGGATTGATTCCATACTTCTTCAATGTAAACTCACCGGCCATTTGTGGCATTCCGCCTTTACGTTGACCCAAAAATGTGCTACCTTTCAATGTACTCCAATCAAACTTTCCGCCGCTCAGAGGTTTCCGTGCAACAAGGAACGTACCATCTGTTTGTGTGAGTTGAGCAAAATTGATTACGGGATCTCCACTGCCTTGCTGCTGTACATAGATTGACGTTTCCGAACCAACCAACGCTACATCAATTCCGCCTGACAAGAGCGCCGTCATAGTCTTATCTCCGCCAGGTGTAGTCGTCAACTCAATATCAATCCCTTGCTCCTTAAAAAA
This sequence comes from Paenibacillus sp. GCM10027630, assembly GCF_042676305.1. Taxonomy (NCBI): domain Bacteria; kingdom Bacillati; phylum Bacillota; class Bacilli; order Caryophanales; family Paenibacillaceae; genus Paenibacillus; species Paenibacillus sp. GCM10027630. Next base: position 146,067 of record NZ_JBHTGY010000097.1, read on the forward strand.
TCCTTTATTAATAGCGGCATATTGTGGAGCATAGAACAACGACCTTGTCACTTCACCTATACGCACCTTAACTGCCTCTTCTGCTTTCTTCGGTCCACATGCAGTAACCATCATTATCATGACTAAAACCATTGCAAGCGCTGTGCCCCATCTTTTTGAGAACATCGGCCAGTCCCTCCATCTTGGGTTGTATTGTTGCAATAGTCTATGCAGCAGCCCAGAAAAAGGTTAATAAGGCTTTCAACCTTAAATTCTCAGCTTTGAAAGCAAACTTTTAAACTTGGGTCAAGATGTTTTCTATGGCAGTATTCGGTATGATAAGATATGTAATTATATCCAACTAGAGAGGTGACGACGATGTCATTCGGAGCAAGAGTATTAAAAACAGGTATCGCAGTTACCTTATCCTTGTACATCAGTATTCTTCTGCATTTTTCAATGCCTGTCATAGCCGCAGTTGCCGCTATTTTTGCGATGCAGCCTTCGATTTACCGCTCCTGGCGCTATTTCCTGGATCAGATCCAGACCAACACTCTCGGGGCAGCTATGGCTTTAATTGCCGGTATGTTTTTATCGAAAGACCCTTTTGCAATTGGTATTGTTTGCATCCTCGTTATTATGATTTGCCTGAAGCTAAAGATGGAGGAAACTATAGGACTGACATTGGTTACTGTAATAGCTGTCATGGAAGCCTCAGGGCAGTGGGATTTTGCATTGACCCGGTTTCTGTTAAGCTTAATTGGTATTGGTTCGGCCTTTATCATTAACATTTTATTTTTTCCACCTAAACCTAAAGAGCAATTTGTGAAACAAATCCAAACCGTATTCAATAAGCTGTCACTGCTGCTAAGAACTGTTGTCTCTGATGAAATCAAGGAATCAGTGTTCCGTGTGGAGAAGCATAGCTTGGAAAATGAGATCAAATCTTTGGCGCAAAAATATTCATTATTCGAAGAGGAGCTCAAAAAGCTCAAAAAGTCTAAATACAGTCAGATCCGACATTTGGTTGTATATAAGCAGATGCTAACGACTTTACATAAAGGCGCAGAGGTGCTTGACGCAGTAGAGCAGCATTACTTCCAAGCGGCAAGAACAGAAGAAATGGATGCCTATTTCGACCTCCATCTGGAAAAGTTCATCAAGTATCATGAGCATGTGCTGCTGAAATTTGGAGACAAGCTGAAGCCGGACAGCTCCGAGAACGAAAGGATGGAGCAGGTTAACGATGAATTTATGAAAACGATGATTAATGGCTATTCAGAGGAACGCGAAGGCTTGCTTCGCTTATCTATCGTGGCCGCGGCGATGTACGATTACTGCTTCCAGATTGGCAGACTCGACAAGCAGGTTGAGCAGTTCAATCATAAAAGCCCTGAAGAAAAGGAAACTGTAGAAAAGCTCCTATCCTGGTTTAAAAAGTAACCACAACTAACAATAAGAAAAATGCCTTACGGCGTCCTTGGTGTACGTTCAACGATTGTGCGTTTTGGAGGCATGAGAGTGGGATCGCGGCCGTTGTTGAAGTCGTGTTCCTTGGAATGGAATGCTTACAGCGGGAGGAACACAAGCTTCAAAGGTAGGCCGCATACCCGAGCAGTCACCGGAGGAGACGACCAGGGCGGACGTTTGCGCTCCTCCGCCCACACCCTGAACATAACCCTAAACAACACGCCAGCACTGCACTCACGGAAGTGGAGTGTATACGGAAGTAATTGTTCCGCTATCACCCGAAAAGTCCAAAAATCAGAGTGATAAGGGAACAGCCAGTTCCGTTATTGCTCTGTTTTTGTGCATAAATGCTCCAATTCGGCCAACATAACGGAATTCCCGCTTCCGCTATCGCCCCAGATTGGCGGCGGCAGATGGAATAACGGAACTCTCCGTTCCGTACAAACTCCTCCAGGGCTCATCGCCGCTCTAAGCTGTAGCTTTTCTAAGCAATATCAGACTTGTTCAGCTCCACTGAAAACTAACAAAGTCTGATATTATAAAATACAAAAATCGGCACCCATACACACTGTTGTGAATGGGTGCCGTTTTTTTCTGTTTACATGTACAATCATACTTCCTGCAAAACGGGCTGCTTGACAGCCTCATGTTGTGTTTCATTATTAACAGTCCGGCCTTTGCCAAAAGGAATGCACATAGGCGTCCCATAGAAAGGATCCGGCAGCACTTGGCTTTCCATATCGAATACGGCACGAATCATGTCCGCGTTCACGATTTCCTCCGGTGCTCCTTCCGCCCAAATACGCCCTTCCTTAACAGCAACCATATGATGGGCATAACGGCAAGCCAGATTAATATCATGAAGCACCATGACGATCGAACGTTGTTCTTTCTCGTTTAGCTCATACAATAAATCCAGTACCTCGATTTGATGAGTAACATCCAAATAGGTCGTAGGTTCATCCAACAGTATCGTTTCCGTGCCTTGAGCCAAGGTCATCGCAATCCAGGCGCGCTGCCGCTGTCCACCGGATAATGCATCTACCGTACGCTCTGTGAACTCTTCCATTCCTGTTGCTTTTAGAGATAACCGAACCATGCGCTCATCTTCTTCTGACCACTGCTGCAGCCAGCTTTGGTAAGGGTAACGCCCCTGCTTTACCAGTTGAAGAACGGTCAGCCCCTCCGGAGCAGTCGGTCCTTGAGGTAATATAGACAGCCGCTTCGCAATTTCCTTTGTCGGCAGCTTAGCCAGTTCTTGCCCGTCCAGAACAATGGATCCCTTCTGTGGATTCATAAGACGAGCTAAGGAGCGAAGCAATGTTGATTTGCCGCAGCCGTTGCTGCCGATCAATACGGTAATCTTCCCTTTTGGTATGAGAACATTCAGATCTTTAAAAATCGATGTTGCACCGTAAGACAAACATAGGCTTTTTGCTTCCAATGTATGCATCCGTTAGTCATCTCCCAATGTTTATTTATGTTTGGCGGTTCCGATATAATAAGTAAATGAAGAATGGCGCACCGATTGCAGCTGTGAACACTCCAGCAGGAATATCAAGCGGGCTGAATAAGCTGCGTGCGGCTAAGTCAGCAAGCAATAGAATGAGCGCTCCAATAAGCGCTGAGACAGGCAGCACGCCACCGAATGCAGGACCTACCAGCTTACGTGCAATATGCGGAGCCATCAAGCCGATAAAGCTTATCGCACCGCCGATAGCAACAGCAGCACCTGCTAATGCTACACTAATCATCAATAATAAAAACCGGTTTCTCTGAACCGCACTTCCAACTCCTACGGCAATCTCCTGCCCCAGCTCCTGCACATTAACTTCTCTTGCCAGCAGCAGAGCTATAGGCATTAGAATAAGAACCCAAGGCATTAGCGTCCATACATCCTTCACCCAAGAGACCCCATAGATGCTCCCTGTCATAAACGTCAACGCTTTATTAGCTAAAATAATAGGCCCGGAAATCATCAGCATATAAGAAATGGAGCTGTAAGCTGCGGCCATCCCGATTCCGATCATTACCATACGTAAAGGCGAAACCCCATGCTTCCATGCGAGTACGTAAATGAGAAAAGTAGAAACAAAAGCTCCAATTATTGCGCAGACGGGTAACCACTGAATGCTAACCCGATCGCCAAGAAAAAAGAAAAAGCTAACAGCTCCAAGAGTGGCACCACCGGTTATCCCAATAATATCAGGGGAAGCCAGCGGATTACGTATCATCCCCTGCAAAATCGCTCCAGATACGGCTAACGCGCTTCCAGCCAAAACAGCAACAATCATCCGTGGCAGACGCAGAGTTTGGACAATGATAGAATGTGTCTGTTCGCCACTCCCAAAAAACACTTTTATGACATCCAACGGCTGAATTCTAACCGAGCCAACCCCAGTGCTGATAATAAAAAGAACTGCGGTTATTACAGTTAGAACAATAATACTCCAAAATGTTTTCTTACTAATTAAAAAGGAAGCTGTCTTCCCTGTTCGAAAAGTAGTATATTTACTCATTTGCGTTCCACTCCTTTGCGCGCTATATACACAAAGAAAGGGACGCCAATCAATGCCGTAACGACACCTACAGGAACTTCCTTCGGCATGACAATGAATCTCGCTCCGATATCGGCAGTCAGCAATAACAGAGCTCCCAGCACAGCACAATAAGGGATCATCCAGCGATGATCAGGACCGACTAGAAATCGTGCAATATGCGGAATAATGATGCCCACGAAAACGATAGGTCCCGCTGCTGCAACCGATCCGCCAGCGAGTACAATGACTACCGCCGCTGCTCCCAGCTTGATAAATGCGGTCCGCTGGCCCAAGCCTTTGGCCACATCATCCCCCATCGCCAACACATTAATATGAGGCGATAAAATAAGCGCACCGATCAGGGCAACAGCAATATACGGAGCAACCGTAATCAGCATTTGCAAATCCCTGTTGGCAACAGATCCAACCAGCCATACCAATACTTGATCAAACGCTTTGCCGTTGGTCAACAGTATGCCCTGTGTGAGCGAAGAGAAAAAAGCTGTTACCGCTGCTCCAGCCAATGTGATTTTGACCGGTGTCATTCCATCTCTTCCAAGTGAGCCCAATACGTAAACAATAATCGCACTGGCTCCTGCCCCCACGAAGGCGATCCATACAAATGGAATGTTCTGGGTAGCTGCCTCCATATAGCTTACTGATAGTACGATCAGAAAGGCTGCTCCCGCGTTTACTCCGAACAAGCTGGGCGAAGCCAGCGGATTTCGAGTTACCGCCTGCATGAGAGCTCCAGCGACAGCCAAGCTCGCACCAACAGCAGCAGCAATTAATGCGCGAGGGACTCGAGTAGATTTAATAATAAGATGCTCGTTCGAACCATTGAAGTGATTGTAGGCTTCGATTACAGTTGAGAGTGAATACGTTGAAAGACCAAACATAATGCTGCTTATCATGGACAGTAAACAAATAATGAAGAAAATAAGAAGTCCAATGATTTTAGTTCGTTTTGTGCGTAAGAATGCGTTCATAACAACCTCTGATTGTTTAAAATTTCTAGTATGTAAACCTTAATATTATTCTTCTTATTCTATGAGAACCATTATCACTTGTCAATGATTTTGAAAATCATTTTCAATTCGATATTGACAACGATTCAAATATTTATTAAAATCTTTATGGTAATGAGAATCATTATCAATTTTGTATTATACATACAGGGGGATATTCAACTATGTTAGGTAACTTTCTTCGCAAGCGTCTGACTACAAGCGTATCGATCGCCGTTATGCTAGTTCTTATGCTGCTCACAGCAGCATGCGGACAAACAGCTGCAGGTGACAAAAATACAGCAAAACCCGAAAATGGTGCAGCCGGTTCAGCCGAACCAGCACGTACAGTTAAGCATGCTATGGGACAAACCGAGTTGAAGGGTACTCCCAAACGCGTTGTCATTTTAACAAATGAAGGTACTGAGGCCCTTCTTGCTCTAGGTATCAAACCCGTTGGTGCGGTCAAAGCATTTACCGGCAACCCATGGTATGACCATACGAAAGCCGAGTTGGAAGGCGTTACTCCGCTGGGTGAGGAATCTCAGCCCAATATTGAATTGATAGCTGGATTGAAGCCTGATTTAATCATTGGCAATAAATTGCGTCAAGAGAAAATTTATGATCAATTGAATGCTATCGCCCCTACCGTCTTCTCTGAAACATTGCGTGGAGAATGGAAAGGCAACTTCTCCCTGTACGCGGAGGCTGTGAACAAAAAAGTCGAAGGCGATAAAATTATTGCAGCATTTGATAAACGCATTGAGGATTTCAAAACAAAAGCAGGTCCAGAAAAACTGAGCAAAACCGTATCGGTAGTCCGTTTTATGGCTGGAAAAACTAGAATCTACTTACAAGATACATTCACAGGAATTATCTTCAAACAAATCGGAATTGCCCGTCCTGCACCGAAAAGCAAAGAAACATTTGTAGACGAAATCGGCAAAGAACGCTTGCCTGAAGCAGAAGCTGACATGATGCTTTATTTCACTTATGATACTGGCGATGGCAAAGGAACTAAACAGGAGCAGGAATGGTTGAATGATCCATTGTGGAAAAACTTGAACGTTGTGAAAAGCGGCAATGTTCATAGAGTGGATGATGTGATCTGGAACACTGCAGGCGGAGTAAAAGCAGCAAACCTGATGCTTGACGGTCTTTACAAACTTTATGACGTGAAGCCTTAAATAACAGATTTCTTCTACTCTCAAACTCTCCATACAACCAAAGAGCCCCAAGCAGATGCGACTTACCGCTTCTGATCTTGAGGCTCTTTTCTCAATTACGATACTTGTTCTGAACTGGCTGCAATATTTTTCCGAGTATACCCATGCTTACAGCTTATAAATATCCCCGTACTTCTCGTTAAAATATTGAACCAAATAATCTGGATTCAATTCTTCGCCGGTCACGGACGTGATGATCTCGGTTGGAGTTAGTGCTTTACCGTGTCGATAAACCTTCTCAGCCAGCCAATCCTTGATCGGCAGCAGATTGCCGTCTTCGATCAACCCGTCGAAATTAGGTAATTCCTTGCGAATGGTGCGCATCATCTGGGCCGCGTACATATTGCCGAGTGCATAAGACGGGAAATAACCAAAAGCGCCACCGGACCAATGTACATCCTGAAGCACCCCTTCCCCATTATTTGCTGGTGCTACCCCCAAGTAGTCTTTGTATTTCTCATTCCAAATCTCAGGCAGATCTGCTACTCTTATAGATTCACTGAACAGCTCTTTCTCAATTTCGTAACGCACCATAATATGCAAGTTATAAGTCAGCTCATCTGCTTCTATCCTAATTAACGATGGTTTTACTTCATTGGTGGCACGATAAAAATCTTCGACAAGCACATTGTCAAATTGCCCCGCATAGTTATTTTGCAAATCGCCATAATACCTTTTCCAGAAAGGACGGCTGCGCCCGATCATATTTTCCCAGAACCGCGATTGCGATTCGTGTATTCCCATGGATGTTCCTGTGCAAAGCGGTGTGCCGATCAAATCCATCGAAATATTTTGCTCATATAACGCATGACCGCCCTCATGAATCGTACCGAACAACGCACTGTTCACATCATCAAGCAGGTAGCGGGTAGTAATGCGCACATCACCAGGATTGAGCCCCGTTGCAAAAGGATGAACCGTCTCATCCAACCGCCCGGCATCGAAGTCATATCCCATTTGTTTCAATATGTATAGGCTGAATTTCTTCTGCTTCTCTTTATCAAAGGTCTGTTTCAAGAAATCTGTCTTTGGTTGATGCGGTGACGCTTGAATAGCACTTAGCAGTGGAACTACCTTCTCACGTAACGCTCCGAATACTTGGTCGAGCTTAGCTACTGTCATTCCCGGCTCATACATGTCAAGCAATGTATTGTATTTATGTCCTTCATAGCCCCACAGCTCTATAAATTCGAGGTTTGTCGCAACAATCTTCTCCAGATAAGGTTGGAATTTGGCATAATCGGATTCATGTTTAGCGTCTTCCCATACGGACTCTGCTTGTGCAGTCAGAACAACATACTCTTGATATTTTTGTGGTGGAATTCGTTTGCTTCGGTCGTAATCCTTCTTGGATTCAGTTACAATTCTTTGCTCAATTGGATCCAGCTTGGAGAAATGATCCTTATCAGTCAAATACGCCAGCATCTCTCCCATTTTCTCAGAAACCGACATCTTGAACAATTCTCCAGATAAAACACCAACAACTTCTGAGCGCGCAGAGATTCCTTTCTTAGGTGCACCGGTTCGCATATCCCAGTAAATTAACCCCACCGCTTCTTCATAGCTTTTCATTATTTTCAAATACTCTTTAAACTCAGATAGCTTCTGTGTAAACCCGTTGGTTGTCATGAACCGTCACTCTCCTTTTATCGTATTTCTTTGATCATACTGTGTACGGAAAAGAGAAGCAAATCTATATGTATTTATGGTAAAATATATAGATAGAAAAGGAGTGGACACCTATGCACATCACATTCACTAATCAAGCCATTGAACAAATTAACAAGAAAATGACCACCGGTGCCGGGGAGCTGAAGCTTGTGTATGATTCGGAAGGCTGCGGCTGCGCTGCCAACGGTGTACCTACCTTATGGATCGTGAATCACGCCGAGGATAAAGAGTTGCGAGCCGAAGGTACTCCATTTGAACTGGTGTATGAGAAAAAGCATGAGGTTTATTTCGAGGATCGAATGACTTTGGATTATGAAGCTGGACGCGGGAGTTTCGTTTTAAAGAGCAGTGGACAAATTTATAATGCCAATATGCTTCTTATAGACAAAAGAGAACAGCAGCTTTAAGGGTGGGAGCCCATTTTTCATAAAATATTTTGGAGGGAATATATGTCAACCTTATTGTCTAACATTATCGATTACAACCAACAATTTGTTGAGACTAAAGAATATGAGCAGTTCCGCACTACCAAATTTCCTGATAAGAAAATGGTCATCCTGACTTGTATGGATACAAGATTAACCGAGCTGCTGCCGCGAGCTATGAACTTACGTAACGGAGATGCTAAAGTTATCAAAAATGCTGGAGCTATAGTAACCCATCCATTCGGAAGCGTCATGAGAAGTATAATAGTGGCCGTCTATGAGCTTGGCGCGGAAGAGGTATTCGTTGTAGGACATTATGAATGCGGAATGACCGGCCTTAATCCTCAGGATGTGCTTGAAAAAGCGCAAAACCGTGGTGTCACCGACGACATGATCGCCACCTTACGAAATGCGGGCATCAATCTGGACAAATTCCTTACCGGCTTCGATTACGTACACGATGGGGTTGTAAATAGCGTGAACCTGATCCGAAAACATCCCCTGCTGCCCAAAAACCTGCTTGTTCATGGCTTGATTATACACCCGGAGACGGGTCGTCTCGATGTCATCGATTGTGGTGATTGATAGTAGATAACAAAACCTTATATTAGAAAGGTGAACCTCCGGTTCAAACTTGTACTTTCTAATATTATAAGAAAAGCTTCTATTCGAAGCCCTTTCGATGAAGATACATTCGTGTCTTAACGGTAGCTTTTCTTGCAATATTAGAAAGGTGAACCTCCGGTTCAAACTTATACTTTCTAATATTATAAAACAAAGGACTGCGGGGATTGGCTAACCATCCCGCAGTCCTTCTTTATTATCTTCTCTATTCCTTGCGCAGCTTCGCCTCCAGCATATCGATCAGCTGCTGTTCAATATTTTTCCCTCCAGATCCGCGCCCAACTCCAGCTGGTGTATCTTCATCAGGATTGTGCCTAGGAGGAGGTGTCTGCCCATCTCTTTCTTGGGCTCGTTTTGAAATAAACTCACTAATCATATTATACCGTTCTTCTTCACTTATCCCCGGCTGCTCCTTAAGCTCTCTATAATGATCCTTACGGATATTGGTTTCTTCCAGAAAATCATTTACATAGTGCTTTTGCTCATCCGTCAATATAGCCATAATTTTATCGTGATCCCATAATCCGAGCTCTCCGTCGTTACTGTTACTTTTAACTAAGGGAAGCAGCTTTTCCGCCTGCTTAGTGTTAATACTCAGATAGTCCCGCTTGCTCATTTGTAATAAACTTTGAAACAACAGTACCATTTCTCTCTCACGGCTGTTCTGAATGTCGTCCAGTCTTTCCTTCGTAGAAGCAGTATTAGCGGGTGATGCTACAGACGGAACTGGTGTCGCAGAAGCTGCACAGCCGCTCATTGTAATTGCTATAACACAGACTGCAATCCACAGACGCTTTGCATTCATAACCCAGCCCCATTTCTCACTATCGAAAACTCTTAGAGACAGAATAAGGGTTAACTTTGATTAAACTGTGAGTGATTTGTGAAAAATATGTAAATTAATAGCATCTATTTTCGCTCAATGGAAAGGTCAAAGTAAACTCTGTTCCGACACCAATTTCACTTGAAACAGCTATGGTCCCTTTCATTCCGTTAACCAAATGCTTAACAATTGTTAGACCTAAGCCTGTTCCTTCAGATCCGGAGGCACGGGAATGCTCTACTTTATAAAAGCGGTCCCAAATACGGTTCAGCTCCTCCTCTGCCATTCCAATGCCAGTATCTCGAATGACTATGACAGCATCCCCATCCTCCGAGTACAGTTCTACGAAAATGCTCCCACCAGAAGGGGTGAACTGGATAGCGTTATAAAGTAAATTTTGCAAAATTTGTGCAAACCTGTCAGGATCCAATTCTGCGATCACTTCCACATGGTTAGCATCCGGCAGCAGCTCATGCAGCATAATCTGTTTATCATTCATTGCTGTTCTAAGCAGGTCCAGCGTTTTTTCGATTTTCTCATTGAGTACAAGCGGCCGCAGTCGGAAAACATCCATCCCATTCTGAATTCGGGCTAAGTCCAGCAGATCGTTAACAAGCCTTTGCAGACGCTGCACTTCATAATCGCAAATTTTTAAATAGTGACCGTATTTTTCCTCCGGAATGACCTTATCGTTCATCGCAATAATTAAACCGCGCAATGAAGTGAGAGGCGATCGCAGCTCGTGAGATACGTTAGTCAGAAATTCTTGTCTAGCGTCCTCCCATTGAACGAGCTGATCGACCATAAAGTTGAAGCTTTTGGCCAACTCTCCTACCTCATCGTCTGAAGTTACCGGCACCCTCGCTGAGAAATCACCTCCTGCCAGCTCCAATGCTGCACGGTTCATCATCTGTAGCGGTCCGGCCAGCTTGCGGGATAACATATAAAGAATAATTCCAACCGTCAGCAGCGAAAATAATAAGGGTACAACAATGTTCCAGCGCACAGCGGCAAGAGCCTCACTCACTTCAACAGCCGGCACATTCAAGAAAATGACAATCGGCTTGCCATTCATCTGCGCTGGCCCATAATAAGTTAACAAGCCATCTCGCGCGCGCTCATCAATCCTGTACTGACTCGCAATGAAGCCAGAATTCCCTTTTAACCCTTCGATAAACAAAGTGTCCATCACTTTGGGAATAACGGATCCCTCCCTCTCAGAGGAACCGTTTAACACCACGCCATGGGCATCGACCAACCACACGCTTCCATTTATGCTTCTGGAAATAATCCTAATCCCAAACCGCAGCTCACGAGTTGAGATGGTTCCTTCCTGAACCGACGGCAGCAGCTTGGAAACCTCACCGAATCTGGAGGAGAGCAGTTCTTTTTTATCCTTATAAAACAAGTCCGTAAAATAGGAATTCCAAAACAGGGCCAAGCCTACAAAAAACAATATACAAGTAACTAAAAACGATAAAAATATTTTGATATAAAAGCTTTTTAGCCAATGATTAAGCATGGCGCGGCACCTCGAACGAATACCCTATCCCCCACAAAGTTTGGATCGACCAATCCGGGCTTGCGCCTAGTTTTTTACGTAAATTTTTGACATGTGCGTCTACAGTCCGAGTACCGCCGCTAAAGTCGAAATTCCACACGTACCCAAGCAAATCTTCACGAGAATACACTCTGCCAGGATTGGAAGCTAGAAAATGCAGCAGCTCGATTTCTTTGGGAGTTAAATCCATACGCTCCCCAGCTAACGTAACCCTGTACTGGGCAGGATCAACCATCAGCGCGCCAAATCGGAGTGTCTTCTTAACGGATTCGGACTGCGGACTGACAGCTACGCTTTGAGATTGAGTACGTCGCAGCACGGCCTTAATCCTCGCGATCAGTTCATTCGGATCAAATGGCTTAACGATATAATCGTCCACACCTAGATTAAAAGCCCGCAGCTTATCTATCGACTCGCCTTTGGCGGTGAGAAAGATAATCGGCGTTTGAGCAATCGCTCCCGGCTCGCTCCGAATGTGAGCACAAAGCTCAAATCCGGAATAGTCCGGCAGCATCACATCAAGCAATACTAAAGCTGGTTGATGCAATCTCAGCAGTTGTATAACCTCTCCTCCGCGATACGTAATAACCGGTTCATACGAGGCATGCTCAAGATAGAGTCTGATCACTTCCACAATATTAGGTTCGTCATCAACTACAATGATTTTTCCCAGCTTAAGCTCAGCCACACTGCTCATTCTTTTACCCTCTTTGCTGCTTGTTTAATTTGCCGGCTCAGTTCCCGCCCCGCTATGACCTCACTACGGTCTCTTAAGGTATGCTTGTTAATCAAATACGTATTCGCAAAATCACTGGAACACTGCCACACCAAATTTTTCTCCATACTTTTCATGATACAGATTTTCTCCAGCTCAGTGTCTGCCAATGGAATATTAAAATCCTCATATTGAAAGTCAGGAGAAGTCAGTTGCAGCAATCGATCCGTAAGCAGTCTTCGAAATTCTTCGGGCTCTATACCAAGCTTAGTTAGATCAGGATCGGTGAGATTATTTAATGAACTTTGCAGCATTTTCACCGCACCCGCCAAATTCCCCCTGCGCTGATGATAAAGTGACACCGCAACTTGAATGCAACCGACATAAGCCGCAGCTAACGGGTCCTCAGGATGCTCCTTCCAATATTCTTCAAGCACTTCATGACATTCAAAAAAATCTCTCTGTGAATGAAAGTAAATTAAATAATCGATATAAGCTTGAGGATACATGAACATGATTTCCCGCCTTTTGTATCTACATAAATTAATAAATGATTAGTCTTGTCACACAATGGATATTCTTATTGTATCAAGAAGGGATAAAAACTGAAACCTTTGAACCTATATTTCGTACTAAATGAATGAGGTATAATTTTACTCAAAATTAAGATGGAGGGTTAATGGTATGTGGAAAAAGTTATCCATGGTTATGCTGGCGTTAACGATTGCCTTTTCGTTTAGTGCCGTAGGCGTTGTAGACGCTGCAAAGTCTTACAGTGGTGGTAAGAAAAGCTTTAATTCTAACACGACTCCGAGTCAAAACAGCGGTGCTAACAAAGCGGATCCAAGCACTAGCGCTACAAAGACACCGAATGCTGCAACTAATCCTGCTGCACCTGCGAAGCCTGGCTTTTTTAGCGGTGGTTTGATGAAAGGCTTGTTGATCGGCGGCTTGGCTGGTATGTTGTTCGGCGGCTTATTCGGCAACTTGGGAGCTCTTGGTGACATCTTAGGCTTACTGGTCAATGTATTGGCTGTAGTAGCTTTGGTCGCCGTTGTAATCAAAATTGTACAGCATTTCCGTAACAAACGTAAATTTAATGAAGAGCCTAAGCGCTACTAATCCCGGTCGATTAACGAGGTCATTTAAACATGAGACTATCAGAGCAAGAAATCATTAATGCCATATGCTTGCATATGGCCGAACGCAAACGGCTTCAACCGAATCAGATAGAGGTTGAGATGATGTGGGATGAGGACTATGGCTTCTCCGCAGAAGTCCTCGCCGAAGGTCGCAGCCAAATTATTATTGCGGCGAATATACTGGAGGCTATCGAGCGTTACTTGTTAACACAGCAAAACGTTCGTGTGTTCCGTGACCAAATCCATCTGCAATTGGAAGAGGAAATCGTCGCAGATATTAATGTTTAATCGATTACTAACTTCTCATCATCAACGACGAACGATTTGTCCAAAGTTGGGATTAACCGATTAACGAAATCTTTACTTTAATTTACACAGACAATCCCCTGTCCCGGTCAACCGGACAGGGGATTTTTATTTTATTCAAGATATTGTAACAAAACAGAGTGAATCTTCTTTCTACTATTTTCCTACGCAACTTACTAGTACCTTATTGCGTTTAATTTAGTAGATATAGTAGAAAGAGGCTGATGCATGTTGAAGCGCAATACCTTATTAATCGCGTCCGTTCTGGCACTGTTCCTTTCTTCAACCGGTACAGCGATGGCCGCGGACAAAACATCTAAATACCGGGTTTATCAGGACAACCATATTCTGATGGAAACACCAGATTACAAATCGGCTGAAAACTACGCCAAGCAATACACTAGCACTCATGTCGAAGAAATTTCTACACGCAAGTGGCTATGGAATAATTACCCTCGGTATAAGGTGTACCAGAGCGGGTTAAGCAGCTCCGCATGGGAGTTCGCCACACTGGATCAAGCTATCCGTGAGGCTTCCAAATGGGGACACGCCAGTGTCCGTGACCTTCAGTCCGACGGCTGGGTCTGGAACAATTACCCGAAGTACCGGCTATATCAAGGTGATGCTACACTCGATTCCTGGGAGTTTAGCACTCTGAATGAAGCCATGGCAGAAGCAAAAAAGTGGGGCAATACTCATATTATTGAGCTAAGCAGCCACCAGTGGGTATGGGACAATATCCCTGACACCCGCAAAGCCGAGCTGCGTTCATCGCAGGATCGAATCTATCATGTCTATCAAGGCACATCTACTAGTGATGCTTGGTCATTTGCCTATCTTGAGGATGCAGTTAATGAATCTTTAAAATGGAGCAACTCTACCATTGTTAACAGCCAAATGAATAATCAGATCGTTTTTTCCAATGTGAAAAACTATCAAGTGTACCAGTACGATGCAAATTTGAATTCTTTTTTGAATCTGGATGACGCAATCGCTTATGCCAAACAGTTTGACCATACGCAAATCATAAATATAGACCCTGCCCTCTCAGCAAGCAAACGCATCATTTGGACTAATTATCCTTATTATCAAGTGTACCAAAGCGATCAATGGATTGCTGACTATTCCAGTATCTCCAACGCATTAAGTTTTGCAATGGGCTACAGTAACGCTTCCATCCGCTTGTTGGATAACAGCTCGATTATCTGGGATAATTACCGAAATTTACAGTTCTGGGGTTGGAACGGAAGCTCCAGCAATGACACCATTCGAAGTCAAGTGAACAATACAACAGGACTTGATGTCGTATCCCCTACTTACTTCAGTCTTGCGGATAGCTCTGGAACAGTAACGGATACATCGAACAAAGATACAGTTGCATGGCTGCAAGCCCAGGGTCATAAGGTTATGCCGCTTGTAAACAATCAGTTCGATTCCGCACTTACCAGTCAATTTCTATCGAGTACCGCAGCACAAAATAAATTTATTCAGACCTTAGTCAATAAAGGCGCTGCCTTGGGTGTTGAGGGGCTTAATATTGACTTTGAAAGCCTTTCTGGCAAGGACCGCGCTGCCTTCACCAGCTTCATTAAGAACTTGACCACAGCTGCACATGACAAAGGCTTGCTCATTTCAATAGACCTTCCGCGTGGGAGCGTGAAATGGAATGCTCAAACGGCGTTTGATCATGAGAAGCTTGGGGAAACTGTGGATTACATTATCACGATGACCTATGATCAGTACTGGAAAGGCAGCACGGAGCCAGGACCTGTTGCAGGCTTGGATTGGGTTGAGGAAGGGATTAAGGAGTTTCTGGCTTATGGGATTCCAAGAGATAAGTTGATTATGGGAATTCCATTCTATGTTCGCGAATGGCAGGTCGACAGCAGTGGAAATCTTCTCGATAACCGCGCGCTCCTCATGAAGGATTTGCCTGCATTGATCGCGAGCAAGAAGGCAACAGTAACGTTCGACAACAAGTTCGGTCAATACAAGGTTGAGTACAAAGATAATGAAAATAAACGAGTGTTCTGGTTAGAAAATGAGGAAACCGTAAAAGCGCGGCTTGAAATCGCCAAGAAGTATGATATTGCAGGAGTAGCTGCATGGAGGCTTGGTTATGATGCTGCCGATTTGTGGAAAATGATGCTTCAACAAAAGTAGTATATAAAAAGATAAAAGCCCGACTCTCCCTCTCTGATGGGGTTTGTCGGGCTTTTGTGTTGTTTCAAGCTTATAGCTCTTCCAGTTCTTCCAAATCTATGGTTGGCGAATGATATGCAAAATTTTCATAAACACAAGGCATGGCCAGAAGGGTATTTCTGCACCGGACCAGCGAATGAGGTGGGCATGATAGGCTATTTTCCGGTACGAGGAAGCCTTAAGCCAACTCGCTCATAAAACCTTTATCCGTTACTTATTTCCAAGCTTTTGCCTCAATATGCTTTTTCTTGCGAAACATTCTCTTAAGAAGTCCTTCTTCCCTCTTTTTCTCAAGAATTTGTTTTACTCCACGCAGGAGAAGTTTGTATCTCATATCATCCTCATAACTAATCTTCCGTAATTCCTTAAAAAAGATTTGATTCATTAAATTTCCCTCCATTTTGCGAATTTCTGTCATATGCGCAATAAAAGATATATCATGGCATCGTATTTGAACTTTCTATATAAACCTATGGCAAGTAGTTCTAAATATCTATATTATACATGACTTGTCTCTCAAATTCCTCACAAAACAAGGACTTTTGTCGTAATATGTAGAATTTTAAGGATAATATCCTGAAAATCGTAGAGATTGGTTCCTTATTTTTAGCAATAATTTATAAAGGAGCAGCGGCACAATAAATTTAATTCCTCAGTTTAATAATTTTTTCAACTCTCATACGAATTTTTGCCCATAGTGTCTTCAAAAACAAAAAGACCTCCATCACTCTTCTTTTAGAGTGAAGCAGATCCTTTGTTCTACTGTTAGATTTATGTATATAAAATTCAGTTATACCTTTTCATCATCGCTCAACGAGTCGAACACTACTTGAGTAGCTTTAATTACTCCATAATCCCCATTATTTTTATTGAATGTGAAATAATAATTATGACTTTCTTTTGTATCTATACATAATTCAATTGTGCCGATTTTATTAGTAATTGAATAATTTTCAATAATTAAATTATTTTCAGATAAATACAACTCAATTTCTTCTCGAAATAAATCACTTGATTGATTTAATGTATTAATATTGCTTATGTAGACATCTTCCATTGTAAACAAGCGACATCACTCCCCTTAAGAAAATGATACCACGCAATATTAGTACAGACTACTTCCAAATACATGAAATCTACATTTCAAGGGGAATGTGTATTAAAATTACTCTTTTCGTTTATCAATGACTGTTATTAATAATGCTATATTCATTATGACTTTATCGATGTAACTTTCTTTATATGGATAGTAACCCATTGAAAAATATTTTGCTAAGAGATCCTTCTGACTTCTTATCAAATTCTTACAATCATCCAAAGATAATTTTTTCAAATCATCTTTAACATATAGAATACTCATAATATCACTCCTAAAATTTTATTCGAATGTTATTCTTCCAGTAGTAAACTGCTAGTTGCCTTTTCATTCAATTCGTTTCCATTGAGGATAAAATGTGAAATAGACTTAAATCACTCCTTTTTTTTGTGATGTAAGTCTATTTTTAATAAACATCTATGCGTTCAACCAGTATTATCTTTCTTACTTAATACTATTTTTGTAACAAGATCAATAATACTAGACCCATCTTTTAACCAATCAACTTTCTTATCTAACTGAGGGACTGCGTTGTTTTCAAGGTATTTCCAATCATAAACTATTTCATCAAAATCATTTGAGTTTGCAATTTCCATTCGGTTTTCTCTCATCGTTATTCTATATTTATATGGCCAAATTGGGGCTCCAACTTTATGTTCTTGCATGATAAAGTATTCGTTCTGTCTTATATTAGTCCACCATGTTAACCCACCTAAAGTTGAAATTGGTTTTCTGAAACCCATTATAATTTCTCCTTTATGTTAAATTTGCTATGTATAATGAAACTGTGTATTAAGTCAGCAGTTTCTTTTTGATAATGAATTTCTTTATGACCATAAGGCAGTACGATAAAATCTTTTAAACCAGAGTAGTATACAGATTTAACCTCTACTCGACCATCGTTCTCATTTTCAAGCATATTTCCCAATAATAAGTTGTTTTTATTTCCAGCGATTGCACCAATTTCAACATTAGTTTCCTTTAATTGAAGCATATTTATATTATCAGTTTGCAATGAATATAAAGTCTTGAAGATCTTAACATAAGTTCTTGAGATCTTCCCTGCGAAATCAGCTAATTCCGATCCTTGATTTGGTGTAGCAATAAGAACACACTTATTTATTCGACTTAAATATTTTGTCTCTGAGAGAAATTTTCGAATTACTAACCCACCACTACTGTGGCCTATTAAAGACACTTTCTCAGTTTTGTTTAATTCAGAAATGATTTTTTCAAATAATCCTTCAAAAATAAATGCACATTGATCAATTCTCTTAAAGGTTAAAGGCAAATCAACCAATTCACAATCTAGTTTGTGAACTAACAAATTAGATTTTAAAACCATCATATCATCTTGTTTTTTGTTAAAGCCATGCAATAGTACCGCTTTTTGCATTAAACCCCCTAGAATATCACATTCTTTGTAAACATAAAATCAGTTTACTATATTCTACCAGAAATTTCTATTCTATTTTGGATTAAATAACAAAAAGAGAGATGGTAGCATCTGCCTCTCCATCTCTTTATTAAAAACTTCTATTTCCCGATAAAACATGCCTTTTATTGTCTCTACTGGTTAAGCAGTGTTGAAAATACATCTAAAAACTTGCTGTCCTTATAATCAGCTAGAAATATGCAATTATGATTAAAACTATTTTCAGCAACATCTCTGTCCACTTTTTGCTGAGATCGTAGACTTAGCTTTTTACATTATATTTCCATCCCCTTCAAGACGTTGAATATAATTATATTACGAATTGACTGGAAAATGGTAACATTTTATTAGCAGGTTAAAAATATCTAAATATACTGAATAATCCAATTAGATCAGGTTGCAAAGTATATCCAAAACCAATACACTATACACATGAGAAGAAATAATTCCTTTCTCATAACGAAACACTACTATATATGGCTAACATCACAGGAACAAAACAAATTTCCCTCCATATATAGATAAGGAAGCCCTGGTAATGATTTGATCAAAAATTAGCACTACTCAATTAAGTGTGCTGATAACAAAGGAAGAGGGGGGAAGTTATCAGATATGGTATAAACGCTTTATAGTAATTACTTATTTTTTATTTTATTCCATTATTATTAAACCGAACTCAAAATAATAACTAGAATGGAGCTAAAACTAATGAGAATTGTAAAAATTGATTACGATTTAAACGGGAAAGACGAAACTTCTTTTGACTACAGGTTATTAAAACATGAAATTCACAAAATGGGTACTGTAGCAAAAGGCTTGTTTTCCTCTTATTATGTTCAAACATCCCTAAATGACAACCAGATATTTATTATGTTACAGTCTGTCGTTGATCAGAATGACGCCTTTGAAATTACCAACGTCAATAAGGTTCCTAAAAATCAAAACTTATCTATAGAAGCAATAAACCTTATTAGAAAAACACTTTATCCTGATTTATACAATTCACATAATGTCTTAATGCCTAGATCTAAACTAAATGCAAATATTGCACCTCTTGGATTAGCTAGAAAAAGTACAAATAGTTTACCTAACCAATCCGCATTATCACCTTTTAAACGATCATAAGTTTCATTTAACTCGACCATACAAACAGGAGTGAATATCATTCATCATGTACATAGTAGCTATCTGGTTGTGTAACGTTGAAAATAATAAATAACCCACTAGATCATTATGATTCCAGTGGGTTTTGTTTTTAATTCAACTTGGTGATTTCAATATTTTTGTGTTTCTTTCTACTCTTGGCTCTTTCATTGGCTCACTCGCTTATATAGTTCGAACACTGTTTTCATTATTTCTGCCTCGTATTCATTTTTAACATGAAAGCAGTGTCTTCTCCAGTTTAGAAGTTCTATTGCCCCGCTTATATCTCCATTCAATGCCTTATCATATGCCATATGTACCTCCTCAAGAAAAGGAACTGGTTTTCTATAAAAGCTCACCTGTCTTGAAACTACACTATGATCAAACATAAACTCACCTCATCATGCATCAAAATTCAACTTGAACGCTCTCTGTACGAATTCTTCTACTGTAGACCAGTTTCACATTATCAATCAGTTGGACATATCAGGAGTACTTCTGTCTGTGAATTATTTAACAGATATTTATTTCTTCGAATGATACCATTATCCTATTCAAATAAATCTAAAGGATGGTATGAATGCCACGGAAAATACTTCGAAGTCAGTCAGCTGAGTACCCATTTTCTGTTAAATCAAACGAAACTAGAGTTTTAACTCGTGAAGGTAAGGGAACTATTACGGACAGAACGAATGAATGGATTTATGTAAAACTAGACAAGAATAGTACAATAATCAAGACTAGTATCTTTATTGTTGAATTGCTTGAGACCGCATAAAAGCGGTCTTTTCAATGTAAAAATGCTCATTTACAAAATCGCAAAACACAGGACAACTCAGCATTCCATTCTACCTAGTTCAATTATTCCAACAGGACACTTAAAACCGTCTTCATTCTACACTGAAGTTAACCAGCCAAAGTCATTCTTGCGATAACCAGAGATTTGATTCATCAGCAAATGCAGTCATAGGTGAGATTAAGAAATCAAACGCAAAGAAGTGACTACTTAAATTCTAAATAGCCACTCGTATGTATTCTATTCACTTGAATCTATAAACTCCCAATAACTTATTCCTCGCTAAACTCTATCTCATTAAAATCAGTAATATGTGTTAATTGATTGTTAGCCCCAAGAATATCAACGTCAAACAATTCTTTAAGTGGTTTATCCGTGACTTCGATTCTATTATCTCTCTGCTTCCACTGCCCGTATACTTGTTTGCTCACCTCAAATGGAACCAAAGGCTTCAGTGATCTCTTACTATGAACCACAATAATTCTATCCCCGTCCATTGTTACCACAACATTGTTTTTATAAAGCATCTGCAAATGCTTTTTCTTTTCTGTCTGATTTGTGCTCATACGTTCCCCTCTTTAGTTAATTCTACATTCCAATGGATATTTAAATAACACAACTTCTAATTTTACACTATCTAACTAAACAAAAACTAAACAATATAATCAAATAGAAAGATACGTTTCATTGCAGAAATCAATTTAATATTATTTTTATATTTTAAGAATATGCTTGAGTTTTTTCAGTAAGACTGTCGTTTCGATTAGTATTATAATAGCTGCAATTTGCTTGAATTGAATGTATTAGAAAATGAAGCGGGTAGCGTCCCATGTGTTGTCTTGCTTTAAATACATCATTGATAATATTAGAAACCACCTTAGCATAGTGCCAAGGTGGAAACTGCTTCAAGCGTGCTTCGAGTTGTTCACGAAAAGATTCTGCTTTGTTATTCATTGCATGATCGATATCCACAGATGTTGACCACAGTAAGATTTTAAAAAAACAACCGTCCATCCTTTTCAACTTCTGTTCCTTAATAAACTCTCAGATAATCAGTATTAGTGATGTTGTGATATTTAGCTAGCTCTCTTCTTTTTTATCACTTCATTAATGATCAATAAATGTAAGTTTATTTTATTCTTTCGTAATTGTTTTAGAAGCAGCATGCTTATTCCTGTTTGCCCTCTATTGCAAGCAGCAGCACAGCGGCCGCAAGACCAAAACGGCGATCTAACTGATTGGCAGTATCCAGCGAAAAATCTACTTTCAGCTTACTGACAAACGGGTTAAAATTTTGTCCAAAGACGGTAATCGTCTTGGAGTTTATCTCCACATTGAATTTTTGTGGAATCAAGTTGATCAGGAACCTTCTGAGCAGCGCTAACAGAATGCTGTCTTCCTTGATAAGCCCGACCTCCGATTCATTTGGATCTAGAATAATCCACTCATCCTTGAGAATCGACTTCATACCTTTACGGCGCAAGGAACCGAGCCTTTCTCCAGTTACGGTATCGACTACGTCATAGGTCGCCGAGAAATCAATAACGCTGCGTGCCTTAATGGTGATCAACTCTTCTTGCATAGTTTCGTCGCTATATAGCCGAATGTCTTCCTTCAGCTTGAAGGCTTTCAGCTGCGAGAACAGAACCAATTGGCCGCTATTGTCGTAAATGTGAAACTTTGATCCCAAAATAGAGAGGATTTTTTTTCTAACCAGATATTGCGTTTGGTTTAACTTCGGTATCATTGCTCAGCCTCTTCTTTCTCTACATTCTACATTCTTTTCACACACCGCAATGTGCCTGGCAGACTTCCCTCAATTGGTTTAGCCCATTCGTGCGGATTCGACAGAAAATGTCCCATACATCTAATTAAATTCGAGAATTTTAAGGTATATCCTTCTTGCATAATCTTGCCTTATATCCAATAGATAAGAGAATGGGTTTGTTGTCTGTTTGGCTTTGGAGTTGAGCGCTTGAGCACTACTTAACTCCTAACCACGTCGCAGAGCTTGTCCGCAACGCGCGCAATAACTCGTGTCTGGTGGAGACTGCGTACCGCAGGCATCACAAATTAACTGCGGCCAAGCTTCATTTCCCTCGTTTTCCGTAGACAGGTTCGTCTCTGTTGACGGATTCAGTATGCTTAAGGCGCGGTGTTCCTCCACAGCACCGTTACGAATCAACCAGCCGAGCAGCAGTAAGCCGATGATTCCAACGATGATCATCCCTGCCGCTTTCCAGACTCCCTCCCATATATGAAAATCCCAAAGAGTATGAAGTGCCATAGCCGATAAAAGCAGGCCCACCGGCCGGAACAGTGCATATGGCCCCCGTCCGGCAGCCCGACTTTCCATTGCGTACCAAAGACTTGCTGCAGTGATCGCTGTCCAAGTCCCGTGTCCGAAGGGAGAAAGCAGCGCCCGTACCCATAATACGGCAAGCATCCCCCATGCCGAATCCGGATTGAGATGCGTCCACCCGTATATTACACTTTCTAACGCGGAGAAACCCATCCCGGCAGCAGCGCCGAATACTAACGCATCCATCAGGAAGCGAGTTCTCTTCGTTCTGACAAGACTTACACAAATGAGCAGTTTCAACGTTTCTTCAATTACTGCTATCGCGAGAGGCACCTTGAAGCTTGTATACACAGGCTGGGTCACCCCTCCGTCAAAAAGCCATGCCCGTTCGAACAACCATGCCAACGGGGCGGCTATAACAGCCGAAGAAACAAATACAATCACCAGACGAGCCGGACGAAATATCAGTAGCTGAGAGCTTCTCATATACGAAACAAAGGTAACGGGCCCAACCAGGCCGCCCGTCAGCAATGCGGTAATCACCCATACTTGATCCTTTAGCCAGATAGCCAGGAAAGAAAACACCAAGAAAAGTCCACCCAGCCAAAAAAGGACATTGATCCAACTATCGTGTCGCGAGTGTTTCGCTTTGCTCCATTTCCCTACGGCAGATGAACTCAACTCCGTTTCCGTAAAAAGAGCAGTTGCAGCGGCAGTGCGCGACAAATCCGGCCTGCGAATGCGCAGAACTTCGAGAAAGTGTCGCCGAACCGGGTCATAATGTTGCAAAATGGAATGGAATTCATCTTTTCCCATCACCAACAGCTCACTATCTTCCATCGAAGTTAAGGAGTCGGCATGAGGAACGCCAGCCAATAAAGCAATTTCGCCGAAATAATCTCCCCCGCCCAAAACCCCTGTTCTTTTATCTCCGGCATGCTTTTCAAATCGGCCTTTGCTGATCATAAAAAAACGGTCGGCCGTCCCTCCCTCTCTGACAATCGTTTCACCGCGCTGAACCCTTCGTCTTACAGTAATCTCTGCCAATCCGCGCAGCTCGGAGTCCGGGATGGCCGACCAGATTGATGCTTTGCGGAGCAGTCCGTGCTTGATCCGAATTTCAGCCGAATACGATAAGCTCTCATGAAAATAAGGACTTGCCTCAGCCAATCGTTGAAATGAGGCACGATCCAAACGTAAAGCATCGACATCCCCTAGAGCTTTCACGCTGGCGGTACGCTTTTCTTGTTGGAGAAGCGCGATCTCCCCAATCAACGAACCCGGACCAAGCTCAGCAAGTAATATTGGTTTACCGATCAAAGTTTTGGATAAAACTTGAACCTGGCCGCTTAAAATAAAATAACATTCATTCCCTGCCGCCCCCTCGGCAATCAATTGATCGTCGGCCTTGTAACAAACTTTTTCCATTGCCAACGCCACAACTTCTAGATCGCTGTCCGGCACACCGTGTAAAAGGGTATGATTCCTTAAAAAATCAATAATTTCAGTGTACATTTCGAACCTCTCCCAGCTTCACGCACTTACCTTAAAAGTTAGAAGTCAGATTTAGTTACTATACTGTCTATTCCTTCGATGAAAAAAAACAACTCGAGGCTTAACCTCATTGTAGTCAAACTATTAATCATATTGTAATGGATAATAGGGACAATTGGCACACACAATTTCCATTTCTTTGTTAGTCATTTTAAAGGCAAACCCAATTGTCGTCTGACAGATGAAAATAACGTTTTAGAGACTAGCCTTAAAATGAAGCAGCGGCAGCCTTGGACGAGAAAAATAGGTCCTAGACTGCCACTGCCGCCGTCACTTTTCAACTATTGTAACCTTCGTAGCTTTGTGATTTTCCCCTCGTAAAAAATCTTTCAACTCAGCAGAATAATAACCGCGCTCAATTGCTCTAAAAAGGTCGTCCTTATACATAATATCAGTCCAACCCATAAAATAACGTTGAGTTATAAAAACAGAATAAATCGTTTGTTTACAAACAATATTTAATCGTCCATTTTGATGGTAAGCGATAAACACGCATGCCTGATGCCTGTCCAATAAATACAGTATTTATCTCCCTGCACGTTGCGGGATATCCGTACGCATGGTGGCCTCTTTGACCGTTACGTTTCGACCGCCCCATTCGACACCGTTTAGCGCATTGATTACTGCTTGCATTTTATCACGAGGTACCTCTACGAAACCATAACCGGCCGAACGCCCTGACTCACGGTCCGTAGCGATTCGAGCGCTCAGGACTTCGGAGTATGGTTTAACCGCATTATAAAGATCTTCCATGGTATAAGCCCAAGGAAGATTTCTAAATTCAAGTGTGGCGGTCTGCGAATTCGTCTGGATTGTTGCTCCCCCTATCGCATTGCTTGTGCCTATATTCAGCGCTTGCTTAATTGCTCCATTTGCATCGTCATTGACCATCACAAGCACTCCTGCCAATGCGCCAATTATAAAAGTGCCGCAAGCCGTTAAAATCATTCTGCGATCCATTATGTATTCCTCCTACAATAAACTGGTAACTCCAATATACCGTATCTCTCTTAAACAATCAGTAACTAATACCACAAATTGCGATGTTTTTCAGTTGCTATGATCCATCTGAATATTTCAATGAAACAGTGCTACGATTCCGGTGATAAATGAGCCGATCCTCCTTCTTCCGTCCAAGGGAACCCGTCAACAGAATTGTGAGCATGTTGAAGTAAATATGATTTACATTTGTATAAATAAATTAAATTTGATAAAATAATTGACCAACGTTCTTTAACATCGAGGTGATTCTATTGAAAAATAAAAGGTTTAAAGACGTCTCTTTATTTTTTTTTGCAATTCATGGGTATGAGGGAGTATCTCAGTCTCAAATTGCCGAGAATGTCGGTATGAGAAAACAGTCTCTTTATGCTCATTTCAAAGGGATAAAAAATCTTTGATTTGTTTCAACAGAGCCTCATGGACCGTATTTTGGAGAGGTATTTCGCAGCTATGATTTTCCGGAGAGAGGTATTGCTTCATGAAGAAACCATTGAAAGAACAAAAAACAGTCTTACTCATTCTATTAAGTAATATATTCATTATTTTTCTGGGAGTCGGACTTATCGTCCCTGTTATGCCATCCTTTATGAATATTATGCATTTATCAGGCCAAACGATGGGTTATCTTGTAGCGGCCTTTGCGTTCGCACAATTACTTATGTCTCCCCTGGCAGGGCGATGGATTGACTGTTATGGCAGAAAAAAAATGATCATAATCGGCTTATTCCTCTTCAGCGTATCAGAGTTGATCTTTGGTGTAGGTACACATGTATCCTTTCTTTATTTATCCAGAGTTCTAGGAGGCATTAGTTGTGCATTTATTATGCCAGCCGTTACTGCCTTTGTTGCAGATATTACCTCAGTAGAGGAAAGGCCAAAAGCGATGGGCTATATTTCTGCCGCCATTAGTATCGGTTTTATTATTGGCCCAGGTATCGGAGGTTTTATTGCTGAGCTGGGTGTGCGTGCCCCATTCTACTTTGCTGCTGGCTTCGCATTGATAACATGTATTTCATCCCTATTTGTTTTAACAGAGCCACTAACCAAACAGCAGCTTTCGGAAACCATTCAGCTTAAAAAAGATACAAACTTTGTAAGTGATCTCAAACGATCATTTCATCCACTATATATTATTGCCTTTATCATTGTGTTTGTACTGGCCTTTGGTTTATCAGCATATGAAACTGTATTTAGTCTGTATTCTGATCACAAATTTGGTTTTACTCCACGAGATATTGCTACCATTATTACAATAAGCGCAATCTTCGGGGTTGTAGTTCAGGTCTTTATGTTTGGTAAAATGGTAGATAAACTCGGTGAAAAGAAACTCATCCAGATATGCTTAATTGCTGGCGTAGTATTAGCGGTAGCATCTACCATGATCTCCAGCTATTTAGCCATTTTGCTAATAACATGCTTCATCTTTCTCGCATTTGACTTGCTACGACCAGCGTTAACGACCTATTTGTCAAAAACTGCCGAAAAAGAACAAGGATTTATTGCTGGAATGAACTCAACATATACAAGCTTAGGTAATATCGTCGGGCCCGCGTTAGGCGGTATTTTATTTGATGTAGACATTAACTATCCGTATCTCTTTGCTGCTGTCATTTTGTTTATTGGTCTTGTAATTACGATGATGTGGAAAGAAAAACAATCAGCTAGCTGCTTGGCGAAATAATATGAACACTCAAATAAAAAAAGGAACCCCTACTGTAAAAGCTATAGGTCCCTCAAATCCAATCAATTAAATACTTCTTCAATGGATACGTGTCGACGGGATGCATGCGTGTTGGAGCATGCCGTCTTTTACCGCCGTGTTTTATCTATTTAATCACGGGTGCCCTATTATATCCTCTGTCTCCGTATGGCAGCAATTTCTCCAGCCACCGCTTTTCCATTTGCTTAATCTCCCAGCGCACGTCGGTGACTCCCTCGGTTTCCTTCTCCTCTAGCACCTCATAGGTGAAAGCTTCAGCCCCCAGTTCCTTCCAGTCCTTTTGCAATTGGGAATTGGCAAACCTGCCCATGTCCAGTTGTCCCTGAATGTTCATCCATTTGTTTTTCAAATTGGGGTAGCTATCTACATAAATTTTGCCGTTGGTTTTGTTTGTTATTTGTATGGCACCCATGTAGGTCTTAAGCTGCTTGTATTCCTCCTGAAGCTCCCTGCGCTTGTTCTTGTCCATGTCTTTCTCTCCTTTCGGGTCCGATAACTGACTTCTACAATTATAAATACCGAGCTATAATCCGAACCAACTTTGCTGGTAGCTCTTTTAAATCTGTAATATCCAAAAATCTCTCGTTCCCATAAATATGACTAATTACATCTTTGTCCTGGCCTATCGCGGCTGCAAGAAAGGTAATTCCTTTCCGTTCATATTCGGCTATGGTCTGCTGCATATCTTTGATTGCATAATTTCCGGTATAATCCTCCATGGCCTTCGGTTGTCCATCACTTATACTAATCAACAATTTTGTCTGTTGTGGTGAAACAGCTAGTCGGTCTGCCATAATTCTAAGAGCCATCCCATCACGGTTATTGCTTCTGGCACGAATCCCCATAAGTCGGAATCGATCGTTGGAATCTGTTTTATCAAAATCGGTATAAGCATAAATCGACATTTGCTCCAGCTTGGAAGCATCCGCAGTATCTCCGTAGATTAATATGGGAATATGGCAAATCTGACAAAATTCATATACGGCTAACACTGCACGCTTGGCAGCTTCTAATCTCCCAAAGGCGGACATGGACGCTGACTCATCCACTCTTAAACCGACCACAAAGGAGGGAGATTCTGTTGGAGGAAGTTTCTTGGCAAAGTACCTGAAATCCCCATAAGCAATGCTATCTGCCTGAAATTTACTGCCATAATATTGACTCCTTGCAAACTCAGATGAAATTTCATGTTCCAACAGTGGAAGTGTCTTCCTGGCAATCTCCCGTACGACAGGCATGAGTTCCTTGCTTAGACTCATATATTCCTGCTGGGATTCAATACTATAATCCGGACGGTGAACAATGAGCTTAACCTTTTTATGAATAGAATCGGACACAATCTCCCTTGCGTCACGATTTAGCTTTTTACGGAAATTACGATCTTTTTGTTTCGCTTCGTCTGACATTGGGTCAGGATTTGCCTGATGATATTTGGGGGTACCATCCTCTCCCGTATCTGAGCTTTCCATATCGGTAGAATCATCAGTAACATCGGATGTACTTTCGTCACTATCCGCTGATTTTTTTAACGCAATCCCCTGTTCCTCTTCCTTATCGTTGTCTTCAAAATCAGTGTTGTCAATAGTTCCCCATGTTCTTATTTCTGATTCATCCAATTTTCTTTTTTTTTAATTCAATTTCAACTTTATCTAGCCCTTCTAACAAGCCTTGGCTTTTTAGTGCATCTTCCAATAACTTGATTTCTTCGGAATCGGTTGTTATTTTGTAAATGACCTTATGATAAAGCGATTCTTTTACCGAAGCACCCCCTGCAACCGCATCTGCCCAGTAGAAAAATGAACGCATACCCGCCACACCTTTAATCGCATTGGCCCTAGCAGTTTTATCCAAAACAATAATGATATCAGCTAATACATCCAACACCTTTTCATCCCTATAACCGGTTTTGGAAATTGCCCTTTCAATCATAATTTCTTTAGTTGGCAGATCCATCTTTTCCGTATGCTGAACTCTATCACGCAATGCTTCATTTAACGGTCTAGTTCCTGCATAGCTGCGATTTGTTGTGATGACTGCGATGAAATCCGGATGTCTGCGAATGATTTCTGTGGGAAGGTTAATGCTTCCATCCAGTTCTAAGGCAGAGTTAAGTGCCATTAGTACCGCGGCATCCCGAATAACGGTTGGTTCCTGAATTTCCAGAAGATAGCCTTTTTGATAGGCTCTAACGATTTCGGATGGGTAAAATCGATACTCAACCACTTCATCCTCGGTGTTTTGATCAATCCTTGTCAGTACTTGCTTCAGCTTTAAGGCAGCCTGTTCCTGTGTAACTCCCAAAATGTTCATTAATATTTCAGTTGTGCTTTGAAAACCGTCGCTTTCATATAATGCTTTCAGAACGGCTTGCTCCGCGGGCTCCATCTTCTCTATTCGTTCGGATGATATAACCGGCAAAATAGCCCCAATAATATCTGATTTGTCCATATCGGCAAAACAGGTCACTTTCGTATAAGGCAGCCCTAAATTAGATGATAATGCTTTTGCAAGTTGTGTCTTACCGGAACCTGCATCACCCTCTAACAAAATATTGGCGATTTTCATTTCGCCGCGATTCCAGTTGCGCTTTATTTCATTACATATGCGCAGCTCTTCTTCGCTTACCTTATGAGATAATGGCTTTTTCCAAACAAGTTCTTTTTCTACATCGGTCAGTTGTCTTGTAGGGGACAAATAGTATTGTCCGTTGTCGTTCATAATATTTCTCCTCCTTCAACATTTTAGTACCCCATTTCTTTTAATAGCTGGGATAATACACGAAGTCGTTCTCCAATCATTTCTCCATCCTCACTAAGAGCCTGAGCGAACAGCTTAATATCATTATCAATCATGGGATTTTCTGTACAGACGGCTACACTCATAGCATCTCCTTGCAGCCCAATGCGGTCGATCGTAGTGTTATCAGGGTCATACATTTTCGGGAAACGATAGGCATCCTGAAAAAATAAGTTGCTCCTGCAAATCAAAATGGCAAGGTCAAGAACACGGTGCATAGGCAATTCCTCCGACTGCCTTGACCACTTCTCACCTGTGTACCTCCACACTTTGGCTGAGATATCGACCTTCCCTCTATCGTTCCACTGGGCCAATCCCAGGGATAATCCTTTTGCATCTGTGTTTCGAGCGTAACGGCCGTCAACCTGCTCATAATTTTCCGATACGACGACTGGTTTATGTTTTAAAGTTGTTGGGATTTTCATTTTTTCCACACTCTCCATTTTAAATTTTGAAAATTCTATTTTACTAATTTACTAAATTACTAATTTACTAAATATAAAACTTATTTTAGTCTGCATTTCGTCATCTGTCAATGCGGTTATTTGACCAAAAGTTGCCTTTACGAATAGGTATATTCTGTCCACCCACTATTAACTTATAAAAAAACATCCATAATACCGCTTCCAAATAAACCTGTATAGAAAACTGTGTAGTGTGCCAAATTAACATTGTTTCAATTACTACCTGCGTGGAGCACTCCTTCCATGTGATTTGGCATCGCTACAATGCTCAGTCAGAGAAATAAAAATAGACCGGGGCAGGTTGCACCGATCCACATATACCAGGTAATTGTTTCAAAACTCTTAGTCCCTTTAAAATGTTCTCCCCGATTTCTGGTCCTGTTCTAATCCTTTTATTTGGAATATCTTAAAATCCTCTTATACATCGTCTTATCCTTCAAAGTGTTAAAAATACTCATATCAGGTTGAGTGTTAATTTCCAGAATCCATGGCTTCATCTTAGAGTCAATTGCTATATCAACACCGAAAGCTCGCTTACTTTTATAACTTTTACCAAGGACTTTGCTCGCTACTACCCCTAATGTCACAATTCTTTGTACATATTGTTTTCTCGAGTCGCTTTTAAGATGTGTTTTGAGTAATGTTTCTATAGGTAAAGGTGTGCCTCCTGAATGATAGTTAGTTACTATCTTTTTAGGCTTCGCTAACCTTCCAATAATTCCTGTCGGAACCAATTCTTTATTTCTGTTCTTTTGTACCATAACTCTAATATCAAATGCTCGTTTGTTATGTTTTAACAAATCAATACCTTCCTGAACAATATACTTATTTTTAGTGAATAGTAGTTGATGTGAGTCATATAAAGCGCCAATTGAGCTGAAAGATTTCGAGGTGGTCCCGCTTCTTAACGAATAGCCATTATTGGTTTTGGTTAGTTTATATATCCCATGGCCTCCTGTACCCTCATCAGGTTTTAAGTAAAGTGATTCGTATAAACTTATCATTGTTTTTATATTGGATTTAGTGGCTAATCGAGTATCAGGCAAGTATGCGTTTATAGCATCAAATTTTTTCATGAAGTTATGTTTCCCCAACTTACCCATTTTGTACTTAACCTTTTTCACATCATCAACCTCCTGCATCTTCACCAGATTAATATATGTGCACAAGTAAGTGTCAGGTACAGGCTAGAGTTGGTTTTAAAAACTAATTTCATAAATTCCGGTTGAAGCCCCCTCGAACTATTTTCAAAAAAGCATGACATGCCCAATATCCGATTGAGCTTGATCATGCTTGGTTATATTCAAATATTTGTTTAATTCTTGTATAGCGTTATAATCAATGTATATTTAATTAGAACTGGAAGGATGTTGATTATGTTCTCAAACATTGTATTAGCCTATGACGGTTCCAATTCTTCGAAAAAGGCACTGGAAAAAGCAATCGAGATTGCAAAAATTAATGATGCAAAACTTGAGGTTGTTCACTCTCTCCATAACCGTGCTGCTATACTTGGAGAAGCAATATTTACACCTTCTGATGATTATGAAAAGGACTATTTGGAGCATACGCAAGTAATAATAGACAAGCTAAACGACGAACTGTCACCTATTCCAAATGCAAAAGCGACACTACTTATAGGTAATCCAGTTACAACTATTTTGAATTATGCTTATGATATATCAGCTGATCTGGTAATTGTAGGCAATAGAGGGCTATCTGATGTTAAGGAATTTTTCTTGGGGAGTGTAAGCCATAATTTAGTCCAACATTCTAAGATTCCTGTGCTTGTGATAAAATAATACAATCATACTCTGACATCCCGAGCGGATGTTTTTTTAATTATGCTCCAAAATGCTTCTCCGAGCCAGCATCTTAAGCTTACTATGAAATTTGCCTTTCGCCATCATTTAATGGTATCCTGTACCTCTCCAACAATGCTTATAAAACAGAACAAGTGAGGATGAAATCAATGAAGAAAGTAGTTATCTTAACAACTATGTGTTTATCTTTATTAGTTGTTTATTTCCTCCATAGGAATGGCTTGAACTTCAATACTTTTATTACTTCTACTGAATTATTCGTTGTTTCTTTAATATCAGGCGAAATTTGGAATTATATCAATAATCATCGTAATTAATTCAGGTTATATGTCCCATTTAATAGAAAATTAAACCTCATTCATCATAATCCAACAAATTTCTACTCTTAATTAACACATTCCTTCATTTATGCATTATTATATATAGAGGAGGGATGTTGAATTGCCGCGCTTACTTTATGAATACATCTATGTGAATATGTGGATTTTATTTTTTCTTACTCTAATGTGGACTAATGATGGTCAAATATCTGTATTTGAAGGATGTTTACTAATTATCATTTCTATTTCAGGCATTGCCCTTGTAGCTAAAAAGCAACTTCGAACACCAAATAGTGCTAAATTTCGAAAGCCCTTTTAGGAGCTTTCTTTTTTATTTGTTCTTTTCTAAGGGAATGTAATGATTATTGGAACTATATCCCCCGTTTAGGGGATTTTGTATATAAAACTCCCATGCTAAAATAACAAATAAAAAACAGAGTGGCAGTAGCAGGAGTGGATTTAAAAATGCCGTATTATGAATTTAAAGAGATCTGGACACCGCTTAAATTGATTGGAATACGTTTCTTTAGAGATGACCAAGAGAGAAAATGGGTCAAGTTTTTCGGGAAACCAAGGCGGTTACTTCGTTAATCCTTTGGGCCGCCGGTTATTACTTACTTAATCTATAATTGCAACACTTAATTTTTGTCTTCCGAATTGTCTCGCTTCTTTTAAATCATCAAAATAAATATCAATGTGGCCTTCTGTAATTCGACTCCCACGATCATGACAAATATATGTATGATCCAATTCTTTAATATAAATTTCGGTTCCAAATGACATGGATTTGGGACAAGCTGCTGTTATTCCTTCTTGAACTTGATTTCCACTTGCTGTAACGCCGTAACCTTTCTGACCTTTCTTCTTTTGCGTACTTTCATATCCTGATGTAAAAGCTGTTACTGAATAGGTCTCATAATTATTCTCATCAACCTTTTGTTCTTCTTCCGAAGTAATACTTTGGGAAGCATTGACTACTTCAACTGCTTCATTATTCTCAATAATAGTTGCCGACATGTCCGACTGATCGACGGTAAATGGGTTTAAGGTGTCTATTTTCGCTTCTCTTGCTTGAGACGCACTAGTGAAGAATAATGTGCTGCTCAAGATAATTATGACAAGAGAACGCTTCTTAAATGAAGTCATAGCATCTCCAATCTTTGTTGTGATTTTGATATTTTATAGTGCATTTGATGATTATAAACATAAAGCTCCCGTAATTTCATTAGAAAATGTACCCATTTCACCTCACTCAAGCACAAATTAGCCAATATCATCCAAATTTCAACCATCAAAAATAGGCATCCATTGTTAAGATTTATTATGGGTTAAATAAAAAAGAGATGCCCCTAATACGGGCATCTGCTTAGATAATTTTACCACAATAAATTTGGCTAATTTTCAAATGTTAAACTTCTATACTAAAGATTATTTTGTCTTTGCTTATAGCTCCTAAAACCAATTGTTTATCTAGCTCCTCTTGGTCGACAACTTGATAACCCTTATCGTTAAAAACATCGTTATACGTTTCAGATGAATGAACTACAAAGTATGATTTTTGATTTTCTCTTGAAAGCATCTTTGAACGATCAATAGCATGTTCTCTTGTCATTAAATGTTATCCTCCCCTATTACTTACACGTGTTCATCCATGCTTTTTCCCCAAATTCCTCTCAAATCTGAAATTTATTATCTTTTAAACTTCTCACCATTTTCATCTAATATTTCCACAACATTTTGAATTGGAATTTTAAGAATGAAGCAGAGTCTTTCAATGGTTTCTAAAGTGACAGATTCACCTTTGCGGACTTTAGCAAGAGTGCGTGAAGAAAAGCCATGAGATTCGATTAACTCTTTAAAAGTTACTCCGTCCTGCTCTATCACTTTCAAAAGTGGATTGAAACTTATCATATTTTCACCCCAATCAACTACCAATAAATCCCATATTCCGACTCTAGCACATTTACATTAGTAAAGTCAATGATAGGCAGTTAATTTAATAGAGTATAGCTGTCAATATCAATGTATAAATCTTATCGTTTTGGAAAAATTATCTTTAGACTATAAGGAGGGATACGAATCAATGCCGAAAGAAAAAATCAATATAGAAACGGACGGAAATCCAGAAACGGTTTATGAAGATACAGCTGCTCATGAGCGAACTGGATTTATGGTTGAAGATACGAAGCAAATTAGCTATGAAGATGTAAATGATGATGTAGTTGAAATAAAATATTAACATACGGTTAAATACAAGAAGAGCAAGCCTCCAATAACACGGAAGCCTGCTCTTTTGCATAAATGTACGGATCGATAGTGTAAGGCTTCATAAATCCTCTTCATGTCAACAAAGTTCTTGCTGAGACAACGGAACAAAATGGGCGCATTATCCTATCGATGGATGGCGTTCAGCCTGAAAAAGAGAATGAAACGCTTTTAATTAATTTGGCAATATGGTAATTTAATCAGACAAGGAGGATGCCATGAAAACAGCGAGAATGTTCTCCATACTTATCTATTTATTGAAGAAAAAATTAGTTTCTGCCGATGAACTAGCCAATGAATTTGAAGTAAGTAAAAGAACGATCTATAGAGATATGGATGCTCTATCAGCAATCGGAATCCCTATTATTTCTTATCTAGGAAAAAATGGTGGTTTCACATTAATAGATAACTATCAATTAGATAAATTTACATTTACCGAAGAGGAAAAGAAATTTTTATTAGAAGGTTTAACATTAAAAAGTGAGTTATTTGATAACAATCAATTATCCGTGCTACAAAGAAAAATAGAGCTTTTGAAAGAAAATAAGGAAGAATTTCATTCTAATATTACAATAACATCATCCACATTACACCGAGAATCGATAGAAGAAGAAACCAAATTGAAGTTAAAAAAAGTACTCTCTATTATTGATGCGGGGCATAAAATTTGTATTCAGTATGTGTCACAAACAGCCAATATTTCGAGTAGAATCATTCAACCTTTAAAATTAAATTTTATGAATGGTAGTTGGTATTTGGAAGCCTTTTGTGAAGCCAAAAAAGCTTTAAGATTATTTAAATTGACTAGGATAAGAAGTATGGAGGTCATACTTGACAATACTCGAAATGTTTATACGGTGGAAAATGAGTACTTGGCTCCTAAGTCCGTTAAAGTTGAGGAGATTATATTGCTGTTTTCCGAAAGTGAACTTGGTAAGTTATACGATTTTTTTACGGAAGATGAAATGTCAATCCTTGAAGATGGGAGTATAAAAGTAACCTTTCATTATGACAGTGCTAAAAATGTATTGCCATTTCTACTCATGTTTGGCAGGCATGTAAAGATATTATCTCCACTATGGCTTAAACATGAATATAGGAATGAAATTAAATTTATTTATGAAAGCTGACAGACTGTTGTCATAATATGAATGTTATATTTTCTATATTAAAACTAGTAGGAGGAAATATACATGCATGCAGCAGTAACTGAAAAGCTTATTTATGGCAAAAAAATAAGAACCAATAATCAAAATACAGACAAAATACTTAGTCTGTGGGAAGAATTTCTTCGTTTAAATGTAAAAGGTGATATCTATGCTGTTTATAATAATTATTCAAGTGATTTTACAGGTGATTATGATTTGCATATTGGTTCTGAAGAGAAATATATTGATGAAAGTAGTGTCCTCATTCAAGCAGGGAACTACCATGTTGTAGAGGTGGATAATACCGACCCACAGGGCGTCTTTCATGCTTGGGTGGATATTTGGAAAAGTGATATTAGAAGAGCCTATACAACTGATTTTGAATTCTATTCTAAAGATGGAAGTATAAAAATATTTCTATCCATTTAATCATGAATAGGAAAAAGATCCACAACCCTTTGTTGTGGATCTTTTTCTGTCTTTAATAACAAATTATCGATTGCGTTGTAACACCAAATATCCGCTAAAACTTGACGTTTTTCCTGGAACACGATCTTAATACCGATTTCATGCTCTAATAAGCAGTTTAAGGCATTGATAAGCAATCCATTGGGAACCAATATAAATCTACAGGGTTGAGTACTTCCAATAACACGAGCAGCAATAATCCTGCGTGCTGAACCGGGGTTTAGAGGGGGTTTCTTGTCTTGAGAAAAAATGGAATTTACTTAACAGTTAGTTAATTATGCTGTCGTAGTTTAAACATCCTAAAAGTAGTCAAGTAACGACAACTGTATTCGAGCACCTTTTTATCTTCTTTCTGCTACTCTATTAAAAAAGCAGGAGGAAGAAGGTAGCCTATGACAGATTTTCTAATGTTGCCAATCATGATGATTGTTATTGGCTGTGTTGCGCTTGCAACCATATTCGGGCTACGGTCCATTCTTAAAAAGTTTGAAAAGTAGGTCCATCAAATTAATCTGTCCATAGGCTTCAACAGAGCACTCCAGCATTCAGGTGTATCTTTAGAGTTATTGGCATATAAAGCTCGTAAATACTTTGACACGTTGTTAACCTGATCTTCTATCAAAACCTCCTTTATTTCGGAAGCTTTTACTGGCACCGTATTATTTATTATGCTCTTGAAGTCACTTAGCGGTAGAAAAATAGCCGGACTTTTCTTGTATGTACAATGAGTTGGAAAACGCGGCGAGCTCCCCGAGTCGTACTTGGATAACTTACCTGCTGAATAATGCTGCAATAACAAGGAAAATGCATCGAATTCCAGAACAGCAAACGCTTCATCCGGCTCTCTTCGAGCATAAGTATCCACCATTTTTCGGCAATCCCTTAAGGTTGGCCACAAAAAGACATGCCGATCGAGACAAGCTCGAAATTGTTCCTGTGTTACTCCGGGTGCTATCATACTGTCAGGAATTCTTAGGTGAGCATTGATTGTAATCAAATAATTATTATAGTCCACTTCCTTGGCCTCTGTTCGTCGAACTCCTGCAAAGTGGGGATGTAAGTTATAACTGGATAACAAAGCATTGAAATGTGCAATAGCCGGTAAATTCTTTGCTCTAGTAAAATGGTAAAGGGACCTTCTGCCTTTTGCTTTCGTTATAGCAGCTATAATGGCTTCAGCATTATTCATGACCTCACACCCTCGCATCTATTTTGATTTTAGTAGGATTTCAAAAAAAGCTTCATTTCAAACAAAATCATTACCAACGTGTTGATTTCATCACAATATGAAAGAGGAGCGGTTCATGGGCAGTAAAAATTAACCAAAAAAGCAGTCCAAAACTGGAAAAACGTTTTGGACTGCTTTTTTGCATTATTGTAAATGCTAAATCTCTGTTAGTTGGCAGCACTTACTTTTTCTGCTGAAATAATTAAGAACATGGGTCTTCGATTTTCGTCTTCCATCAATGAATTGTTCTTCAGCATTTCTTCGGATGGCATAGGTTCCTTAATGGCGTTTATTGCAAACCCGGCTCCAATTAAGTCATTGATATAGGTGGAGATTGTACGATGATATTTAATTACATTGTCTGTTAAAAATGATGTTTTCCGCATTCCCTCCGCTTGATAGTTATCCACGGGCCAATGCAGACGGTTTCCTTGATCATCGAGATACCAATCTTGTTCATTTCGAGAAGTAAATATAGGATGTTCAACTGAAAAAACGAAAGTACCTCCTGGCTTCAGACAATGATGCACTTTTTTGCAAATGAGTTCAAATGATTCGATATAATGGAAAGCCAATGAACTGATGACGATATCAAATTGTGAAATTGAGAAATCGATATCTTCAATCGGCATTTGTATATATGAAATTGCAGAATCATCTGTTTGTTCACGAGCCATTTGAAGCATTTTCTCGGAAATATCAACACCTACTACTGAACTTGCTTGTTGTTCACGAGCGAATCGACAATGCCAACCAAAGCCGCAGCCTAAATCAAGCACACTTTTATTCCGTAATTCCGGTAGTAAAGATTTGAATACATGCCATTCTCCAGCACCTTCAAGTCCTTGGATTGAACGCGGCATTTGCTTGTAAGCTGAAAAGAAATTGGAATCATCATATTTATTTTGTTTCATCAGTTATGCCTCTCCTATCACAATTATACCCGTAACTTGTCTCTTCTATATGTAGTCTGTAATTCACTCTCATTATAAGTGGAAAGCAGAACCCCAATAATCATGCCCCGCATTATTTTTTTCAACACGTCATCCTATTCCACTATATATCCCTTTAACTAGCTGAGCTGTTTCCACTTTTGTTCTAACGTTTGCGGAATATAGTTTTCCATTTGATTTAAAAGCTCCATAGGTTCATTGGAAACGTTTATCAGACTGAGATGTGAGGAATTGGAGAAGCCTTCATTAATGCTGTATTTAATCAGATTCATTAAGGGATCAAAATAATTTCGGATATTAAGAATGCCTACCGGTTTTTTATGTATACCTATTTGTGACCAGCACAGGACCTCGAAAAGCTCTTCATATGTCCCAAAACCGCCGGGTAAAGCAATGAACCCATCAGCCAGCTGCCCCATTGTAGCTTTGCGCTCATGCATATTTTCTACTTCTATTAACTGAGTCAGCTCTCTATGAACCACCTCGCCCTTGAACAATCCTTTAGGCATGACCCCGATAACTTGACCTCCGCCGTTCATGACGGCATTAGCGATTTCACCCATTAACCCGATTTTAGATCCACCGTAAATTAATCGATAATTATTTTGGGCCATGTAAGTACCCAGCTCAGCAGCTTTAATTTGATATTCGGGATGCTCCCCTAAATTCGATCCTGCAAAAACACATATTGATTTCACATTTTCATCTCCGGACTATATATAGTTATCTTTCATTGTATAATATACTATATGTTGAATTATAAATCATCCTAAAGATCAAGGAGTGCTATAAAATGGAAATTAATGATGTTCAAACATGGATTAAACATTTTTATGGAGAAAGAGGCTGGGCCAGCTACAGCCCTTTTATAAGAGTTGGATTTCTTATGGAAGAAACAGGTGAGGTTGCACGAGCAGTCCGATCTTATGAAATCGGTAGAGATCGCCCGGATGAATCCATCCAATCCAAAGATCAACTAAGGCAAGACTTAATTGAGGAAATTGGAGATGTTCTGGGCAATATTTCATTACTGGCAGATTTGTACGATATAACTCTAGAAGAGGCTTTTACCGCACACAAACAAAAGCTGCTTAAACGATTCAACTTATAGATAATGATTTCGTCAAGTCAGATTTCGTTATAAACAAAATTAGAAAAATACACTCTTCTCGTTAGCTTAGCGTTCCCACATGAGAGTTACTAGCTATGTCTTATTTTGTGGCTCTCCAGTTTTCCATTTTGATCGAATTGCAGAATAAGTAAGCTGTCATCTACCCCTAACCCCGCTCTCCCCAAGTAGTAAACATACTGGAGAGCAGGTTCTTCCAGCTTCTGTTCTGGCTCCCCTAATAAGCTAATAATTTCCTTATCCGATTTCCCTATAAGTTCGTGTTTATTTAACAAATCATATACCATACTATTTCGTTTCTCGGGATCATCTAACCAACTCACTGAATTGAATTGATTTTGACAAGAACAAAGAAATAGTATGGACAGCAAAGTGAGCAATATCTTCTTCACAATTTGTCCCCCTTTCGATTTCAATAAGCAGTCTTATATAAAAGACATGAAATGGGGAGAAATTGTTTCATTCGTTTGAACGATTGTTAGTCTCACTAGGTCGATGGATGTGCTGTTTTACGCCTTTCTTTTAGTAAAAAGGTCAAGGGTACAGCAAGCACACAAATAATCGTAGCCGTCATAAAAACATCCTGCACACCCAAGGTCATGCCTTGCTCTTTCACGAATTGGGCGCTTGCTTCCCCTCCTCCAATCAGCTCCTTCTGGTGAATCAAAGACCTGGCAGCAAGCAAAGAACTGAATATCCCGATAGACAATGCACCCGTTGCTTGGCGCACCCAGTTGGTTACAGAAGATGCGTGTCCGGATTTTTCTTTAGGAATCGAGGACATACCTGCGTTCATAACGGGCATAAATGCCAAGGCAATTCCCATGTAACGAATCGTCATCCAAACCGCGACATACAGATGTGTAGCCTGCAGCGAAATATGACTCAGCTCCCAGGTCGATATGATCAGCAGTGTGATACCGCCAAGAATCAGCCAGAAAGGGCCTGTTTTCGCATATAGCTTTCCAACAATCGGAGATAAGAAAGCCATAATCAAGGAACCGGGCAACAACACCAATGCCGTGTTCAGAGCCGTCGATTGCTGGATATCCTGCAGGAAAACCGGGATTAAAAAAGTGCCTGAATATAAAGAAACAGTTATAATACAATTGATTATTAAGCTGTATGTAAAGCGATTTATTTTAAAAACACTCAAGTTCAGCAGCGGTTCCTTCAAGGAAAGCTCTCTACGAATAAAATATACCAATGTCGCTGACCCAACAATGAGAAAAGTTAGCGTTTTCCATGAGGTCCAACCCCAACCGTTCCCTTCACTAAATGCCAAAATAATGAAAGAGCTGCTGATTAGAACTGTTATAAAACCGGGTAAATCGAATGTTTTAGAGTGGCTTGAGCGCTGATAAGGAAGGCATTTGAACGCAACGACAACAGCTGTGATCCCAATCGGCAGGTTAAGGAGAAACAATGATCTCCAACCCAAGTATTCGGTGAGCCAACCTCCCAATGTCGGTCCAAAAGCCGGAGCCAGCATGGAGGATAAACTCCATAAGCTCATCGCGAAAGCCTGTCTGTCCTTTTCAATAAATTGATAGATCATCGTCATCGTTGTCGGTATAATTAAGCCGCTGAATACCCCTTGCAGTATCCGAAACCATACTAGCGATTCGATATTCCACGCGATCGTACATAAACCGGAGAATAGCGTAAACCCCGATAGGGAACATATATACAAACGTTTATAGCTCCAACGGTCACCAAAATAGCCGACAACTGGAGCAACGACCCCAGTAGCCAGTAAGAATCCGGTAATCATCCATTGAACCGCGCCTAACTCAGCATGAAAATCTTTCATAAATACCGGAAATGCAACATTGATCGTTGTGGAACTAAGAATGGACATAAAATTCCCGAAAAAAATAGATAAAATAATGAACCAAAATGATGAATTTCTTGCTGCCTTGTTAGCCATTATTTCCTCAACCTTCCCACCACAAAGTTTACTTACTACTCAGATATCTCAATCATCCTATTTATCCAACAGATTAGCGCACAAAAATGGATTTATTTGTATGTAGTTGTATGATGCAACTATATCATGTATTATTGTATAACTACATACCCAAATGTCAACAGCCTACAAAGGAATGATGAAACA
Source organism: Paenibacillus sp. GCM10027630 (assembly GCF_042676305.1). Classification (NCBI taxonomy): domain Bacteria; kingdom Bacillati; phylum Bacillota; class Bacilli; order Caryophanales; family Paenibacillaceae; genus Paenibacillus; species Paenibacillus sp. GCM10027630. Next base: position 187,516 of record NZ_JBHTGY010000097.1, read on the forward strand.
ATGGAAGAAAAAGATCTGGAATTGATCGATTATGAATTAGTAATTCTTATACGTCGTGCCACTTTGGATAAAGAGCTGGGAGGGTTAGACCGATCAACCTATACGCTTCTCACACAGCTGTCCAAGAGTGGACCTATAGGCGTTAAGGCATTAGCTGACGAGTTTAGTCTCGATATATCAACGATAAGCAGACAAACGACTGCATTGGAAACCAAGGGGTATGTGCAGCGATTACCAGACCCAACGGATGGAAGATCCAGTTATTTTCAAGTTACAGAAGAAGGTATGCGAAAAGTAATGAATGCCAAAAAAGCCCGGTTAGCCAGGCATGCTCAGTTATTCAAGGAATGGTCCGATGAGGAACGCCAAAAGTTCGGGGAGCTGCTGGCTAGACTGAACCGGACGTTTGTTGAGTAAGCAGCAGCCAAGGCGTTCACACGGGCTACCTCGCGTAAGCCCAACGAAGCTGCCGAACCAGATCGGCACTTCGTCCTATGAGTGATGTCCCTCTTATGACACAAATAAATGATCCCAGGGGAGGTTAGCCCAACTGTCGGAATGCCATTACAAACGATATCAATGATGCAACAGTAGCGATAGTCCGCACATGATTCCAAGCCACCCAGCTAACGTTGTATTGTGTCCATACATCAGCGCCTTTAGTACTAATGGGATCCACAGCTGCCAACGCGTCGTTCAGCGGCACATTGAACACGAGAGTAACTAAAAAGGAGCCGATGAGGTAGATCAGGCTGCCTGCGAGGAGATAAATCGAACCCGCTTCGCCCCATCTGAAGAATGAGGTGATAGCCAGAACGGCACACGCCAAAGCCGTACCAATAAATACTACGATAAACACCGTGTTGAGTATAACGACATTGATTGACTGCATGGCTGCAATACCTTGCGCCGCTGGGAGTCGCGCAAGGGCGGCCATCACGAATACGGAAAAGGCAAAGAAAATGCCGGCGATCAATCCTGAGCCTAGGGCCGAGAAAAAGGTCAAGCTACTTAACATGCGATCGCTCATCTCGAACCTCCCCCCAGACGCCAGTCGCCGCTGTGTCTCGAGCATAATCGGCAAAATCTCTTGGCTCCCGACCCAAGGCACGCTGAACACCGTCTGTCAGGTGGGAGTTGCGACCATCCAGCACCTTAGTGAACAGATCGGTCAGCAGCGCTATGATATCATCCGGTAGGTTTTGCTGTGCCAGCTCATACGTGAACTGCTCCGCTGTGAGCTGCAAATAGCGGACGTTTCCGCCGCTTGCCTTGGCAATTTCTTCGGTTGCTTCCGCGAAAGTAAGCGCACGTGGACCGGTCAACTCGTATAGCTGACCGACATGACCGTCCTCAGTCAAAGCCGCGACTGCGACATCCGCAATATCCTCAGCGTCGATGAATGGTTCCCTAACATCTGCGACCGGGAGAGCGACTGTTCCGCTGAGTACCGACTCCAGCAGGAAGCTCTCGCTGAAGTTCTGGCAGAACCAGCTCGCCCGCAAGATCGTCCAGTCAGCTCCCGATTCCTGCAACGCCTGCTCGCTAAGCTGAGCCTCTTCTTCGCCTCGACCGGACAACAGCACCAGTCGCTTGACCCCATGGTCCACTGCAAGTTTGGCAAAAGCACCAACCGCTGCTGCTGCACCCGGAAGCGCCAGGTCAGGGTAATACGTTATATATACCGCCCCTACATTCCTCAACGACAATTCCCAGGTGGACGGGTTCTCCCAATCAAAGGATGGTTCGCCCGTACGGGAACCAATCCTTACCGGCAAGTCACGCGCCATCAACCGCTCAGCCACACGACGACCGGTCTTTCCTGTCCCACCAAGAATCAAAATTGGCTTCTTTACATCATCAACTGTTTTCATACTTGCATCATTGTTCATACTGATCTCTCCCTTATAAATAATTGTTTGCGCAAGCAAATATTAATCTAAATAAAGAATGATTAATCATTCAATATTTTCTAATTGATCACTCACCTTATATAGGTGAAGTGATAGGTCGTCGCCTTCCTTTTCTCCTAATAATTCGGAGTATCGTTTACGAAGGTTATTCCAGCATTCATTGATCGTTTCATCCATCGCTTTCCCTTTATCCGTGGCAAAAATAAGCGATAACCGTCCTTCTACTCGGCTAGTGATCAATCCTTTGATGACAAGCTTCTCAATAAGACGGGTCACTGTAGAAGGTTGAAGATGGAGCATTTCACCTAACTCTTTTTGTGAAATCCCTTCCTTTTCAAAAACAGCCATTAATAAAAAAGCAGAAGTTGGTGACAAACCACTTGTAGCAAACTCATCCTCTGCCATTTTGCTAATTACTCTTCCCAGTCGATTGGCAGTGAAGTACAGACATTCTTTCAAATAGATCCCCAGCACGGTTTCAGCCTCATTCCATAATAATTGCTTGCGCATACAAATATAATACATTTGCAAAAAATTGTAAAGTCCATTTTTTCTTTTCCCTTTACAATTTTTTATTATGGCTATCCATTAGTTCATTTAATTGCATATATCGATAACCATTGAGGAATAGCAGCCATCGGGTTTAACTTCCAATCACATAATTTATCAAGCTCTTCACGCGATCTGGTATCTCTTTGATCACTTGATTCATCTACCCAAAATGTACCATCCTCTGCATACATTTCTTCTACATGCTTAATGTTCAAGCCTGATGAAATAACAGCATTCATTATATCCTGTATCCGCCATTTGTAAGTTGGTATTTCTCCGAAAGGACCTGTTGAGTCATATGGCTTTACTACCGTTATCTTCTCTGTATCTCTTCCCAACGGTCGCATAAAAGGGTGAATGTCAAACATTATGTAACGACCATTGTTATTTAGAATTCTTTGTATATTGCTGTACATGGAATTCAAATCATTAATCCACACATGGACGCCATTAGATGTAAATACAAAGTCGTATTCACCGCTTTTAATTTTGCTTAACTTCATAGTATCATCGCATACAAATTCAATATCCCAACCATGTTTGTGGGCTATATTAGCGCTATTCTCCAATTGTTTTTCCGATATATCGGAAGAGGTTACTTTGGCTCCCATCAAATGAAAAGCAAAAACTGCGTGGTTATCACCGCTTGAAGGAACAAAAATTCGTTTGCCTTCCAAGTTTGGACATGCCTCTTTTATCATTGAATACGTGGTTGGATGAAAAACTGATTCTGGATGTTTGATTATTTTTGAAATTGCTTCATCTGTTCTATATCTTTTATACCAATTACCTGACCATTGATTCCAACTATCTCTAATTACATGGATATGATTTTCCATTAAAATACCCCGCTTCATTAATTTTTATTGCTTTAGTTTACCTTTTCCGCTTCAGATTCCCATTGTTCTTTACTGCCAAGGTAAAAACTAAACACTGTTGGGGAGTCCTCTCTACGTCCATCTGCGTAACCCGTACTATGACTTCTTGTGCTTATAGAATGTATGGTTTCCTCATATTGCCCCGTTTCCGTAAGTTTACCGTCTCTGCCAAGATAGAAAACACTCACGGTACCTGCTTTCATCGGGGTGGATGTTTTTAGCTTTCCGTTAGCTGGAATGTGGTACACATAGGTACGATGTTCTTTTTCGAGCGGCTGAGACTCCGGCTGACCAAACGTGACCTCAACCCAGCCGGTATAACCTTCTGAGACGATATATTTGTGATGTTCGGGCGACATGAATACCGTATATCCACCGATTAAGCCCAACAACACAACAACGATGGCAGATAGAGCAAGCAATACTTTCAATCCCATCACCCTTCTGAGTTAATTTCTATGAATGCCCTTATTGCCCACAACTTCTTAATTCATCTAAACCGATTAGTGCAACGAGACCTCCGATCCAATCCCAAAGCCTCGACCTAATTGAGTAATCGTCCTTCGCTATGTTAATCTCGCTTCATCTTGAAATCTCCTCAAAATTTCTTCAACCGTTTCTTCAGCTGTCAATTCAGATGAATCTAACCACATTCCAAGTCGGGGTGTCTCATTTCGCAACAAATTGTCCAGCCCTTCCACAGTCCAAGCACCATATCCTTTTTTAGAACGGGCAGCTTCCCTCTGTTTCACGACTGTTGAATTTGGACAAAGCACCACAACATAGAAGGGACGACTTTCGATGAAGGAAATAAAATCGTTTAACATAGGACCAACTACAACATCCTGAACGATTACTGTAAATCCAGCTTGAAAATAGGCATCTGCAGAGTGTGCGGCCAGTCGATATCGAAGCCGCAATTGATCCAGCTCGTCTTCACCCGCGTTCGGCTCTACCTCTTGGCGGTTATTAACGATCATTCTCCGAAAAATATCTCCCCGTAAATGCACTGATTGTTCAAACCGTTCAGAAAGCAACTGGGCAACTGTCGATTTTCCACTCGCCATTATTCCTGTAACTAGAATAATGTCAGGACCTTCTTTTAGCATAAATTCATCACTACTTTCTTATTTTTTCTAAGGGGAAGTTTGAGCCCTGTTCAGCAGTCTAACACCTATAAGCCAAACGGCCACCCCGGTTCCCCATAATATCAAGGCTGAGCCAAAACCGATAACTGCCCACCAAGCCATGATTTGATGATGCCCCAAGGTAACTCTCAGCGGTAGAGCTATCATTGTAAGTGTCGCAAGTAAGCAAAGGAGTGTACCTGCAATATAATGAATCTTGACCCGGAAAAGATGCGCCAGCGGAAAGAAATGTGCACCGACAATAAGAGCCATCATAGGGATAAACAAATCCGGGTGATCGGTAGAATCACAAATTACAGCCGCCGCAGCAATCAACACCCCTTCTATGCCAAAAACTATACCAAACCACATACCCTCACGTTTCGAACGGCGGGCATCTGCCACCTTGTCTGTTAATCCTCGTGAATTCTTGATCAATGTAATTCCGCCATAAAGCAGCATGATACCGATTATCAAGGATAGGGCCAAAAGCCAGAGCAGTCCCCAGCCCTGAAGTCCTCTTATTCCAATTCCAGCCCATAGAGTACCAAAAAACGCCATGAAAATAACACCGGAAGCTGTCCCTCGCACAGCTGCTCTGGGAATGATGTTTTGCGACATATGATGTACACCCTCCTTGAATAGCATTTAAATGATGCCGAAGTTCCCTGGTCAATTATAGTGCGATAGCTTCATTTAATAATGAATTAGACGCTAAAAGTAAGGATAATGTTACTTCTTATTACCCCTTTTGTTTAAGGCTGCCGCGGCGCCTGCTCATCAAACTTCTCCTACTGTATAAACAAGCCATCTGTTATAAAATATAATCAAATTCAATTTCGTGGCGAATTGGAATGCCATCAAATCCAATCAGTGGTATGGATGGTTTTATTTTTCGGGCTTCAGTGATAGCATTTTCATAAACAGCCTTAATGTTAAAGCCTCTACCGCAATCCTAGATTTCCTCCCCAAAACAAGCTGATTTTTCCTGTAATCCCCTAGAAAGTTTGCCTCTCAAATTTATTAGCCACTCAGGTTCGTTGTTCCATTTTTCGGCTATGGATCTTAGAATGCGAACATATGCGTATAAATTAGCAAACCGTCTACATGCTGGTAGGAAGGACGAAATATCATGAGCGACATCATATTCAGTAAGGTACCCGTCCATGAAACATTTGCTCTTATGGATGAAATCTTCAGCTGGGATATAGTCACGCAAACTGTCAAGCGCTTTCTCAATATCCATCACATACCAGTGATACATAGCATCATCAAAATCAATAGCATGGCAAGACTTAGTTTCTTCATCAAAAAATACATTGTCGTATTCGAAATCATAATGAATAAGTCCGAAATTGTTGTTTGTTACTGGGCGCGATAAGAAATATTCTTTGAGTAACGTGGCTTCCTTCAGAGCAGCTGTTTCTTCTGGATAGTCCATTAAGTGATCCTGAATCCAATCCAAAACATCGCTATATGACCATCTTTTGGTTTTAATAGGCGTATACTCACTTGATAACTGATGCAATTTTCCTAAAGCTTTCCCATGGTTGAAAACAATGGAATCACTAAAATCCGTTTTGTTCATCTGCACACCCGGCACACGTTTAAACACGGAAGCATAGAAATTTCCCCATGGTGTATGAGCTTCTACAAGCTCCTCTCCATTTTTAGAAGCAACTGATTCTAAAGCTCCATAGTGATTGGCACGCAAATAAGAGATAAAATCAAGTTCTGCCAAAATATTTTCTTTACTCTTCTCTTCTTTAGGGGCAAACCTTAAGAACTGAGTCTTACCTTCACATTTAAACGGATACATTGCATTTGAGGATATTCTGTAATACTTGAACATATCGATGGACTCTTTTTCATATTCCCAATTTTTCAAAAGCATTTCCGCTAAATTCACATCATTGAACAAATATTTCAATTTTAACATCAACACAACTCCCTACTCTGTTTTTTTAATCATACTCTTTCGAATGGAGCGGTTATAGGGAGAAGTTGATTGAAATAAAATACCCCTTTCGGTGCTTGCAGTTTCACATTACTGTATGCCATCTCGACAAAATAAAAAGGAGCTGCTGCTAAGCAAGCCCCTCTACTCTCTTATGCTCATTATGGCCTCTTCTTGTCCATTTTTGTAGAAGCTAACGGCAGTCCTATAAATTCACAATATCGTTGAGCCGTCTGCAGAATACTCTCTTCCCTGTCTTCATGAGATTCAAATAAGTTGAACTCGATATCAATGCCTTTACTCTTGATCGTTCGTTTCCAAGTGCCGGCTACTTGACCGTCAATGATAAGGGTGGGCATAAATACACCGTTGCCGCCAGGTATAATATGGTTTGAATATTCCGCCTTTAGCACTGCACTTCGGTCCTTATAGCCAAGCAGATGCTCATCATATCCCGGAAGCAGGTAGACGGTTGATTCATCATCGGTAGACCCCGTCTCTGAATTCTCGCCTTCCCAGTATTCTTGATAATTTAACTTTCCCGACACCAGACGGGATCGAACAGCTTCGACCCCCTTTCGGGCATCGGTTAGTGTGATACCTGCCCACCAGGCAAAATCCTGTACAGTTGCAGGTCCGTGGCTGGTAAAATATTTTTCTGTAAGCTTGGCAAGCGCTTCACTCATTGATAATTCTTTGGCTCCAGGTGCCCACTCATCCAGCAATACAAAGGTTTGCTGCTTGCCCTCCCTTGGCCCCATACAGATGAAACCAGACTGAGCAATGTACCATAGAAGATGATACCCCCGCTGATTATTCGTGCTGATCCCTGCTTCCTCAAGTAAATCCATGAGAAGGGGCCGGGATATTCGCTTATCCCCACGCAAGGCGTCGCACATAATCTGCTTACTCTGTTCAATAATTTTCTGATTAAGCTCCAATTGCTCCAATCTTCGATTATCCTGCGCCAAAGTTCGTGCTGCCGAAAGCTTCAACATCCATCTCACATTCTCGGGCGGTACAAAATGAATCGTTCCGCGCATCGGCCAAGTCAGAATGATCTTACGATCTTCTATGCTTTGCTCGATATCCGCAAGGGTCGATGATTTCATTCTTAAACCGATTGCCCATAGGGCTTGATGATAATCCTGTGCCTGCATGGCGCCAAGCTGCTTCACGACTTGCTCAGGCTTGTCGAGTCTCCCCCCGCTTATACGCAAATGGGACAACCGCCGATAAGGAATACTTTGTTCTATCATGGACTGCCTCCTAACAGAGATTCTATGCTCATATAGTTACAATAAATAATTTCATAAATACAATCGTATCGAAGCAGTCAAGTCGCTAACCATTCCTCCGATTTCTTCAGGTGTCATTTGAAAATCGTTTAACGTCCACTCTATTAGCATTAAATGAACGATAGCGGACAATGATTTGTGAGCATACAATCGGTATGTATCATCTACTACGCTTTCTTCTGGAGCTTTTTTTATATGAACGAACAGCTCATCGAAGGAATCACTAATGCTCTTATGAATGAGTTGCCTGATCTTGCGATCTTTTGCAACGATATTGTGGATCAGCGAGGAAGGAACATTACTTCTCCAATTGCGAAACAGGGCAACCAGAACCTCTTCATTGATGGCAGACAGCTCCCCGAGGTCCTTCCATAAGCCTTTCATAAGTTCTTCCAAATAGTCCAGTAAAATTTCATCCTTGCTTTGGAAATTACGATAAAAGGTTTGCCTTGCAAGCCCCGCCCTATCCGCGATTTCGGTTATGGATATGTGTGAATACTCCTTCTTATCCATGATTTGAAATAATGCCGTTCTAATCCATTCCTGCGATTGCAGAGCTAATTTACCTGACTGCTCGGTCAAAGTGTGACACATCCTCATATCTGTCTATTTTCACGAAAATCGCCTCAACAAGCATTGCATGAAAAAAGCTTTTATATTAGTATAACAAACATAGCTTTTATTGATAATGATAATCATTTAAGCGTTTATGGATTTGAAAGGGGATCTACTGTTGTTAAGATCAAAACTAGGGATGGCGTTAACGTTACTAATCATCATGTCTTTACTTATCTCAGCATGCGCTAATCAAAATCCAGTGAAGTCAACCGAGGGAAAGAGCAATGATGCCACAAGTCGAACTATCAAACATGCGATGGGTACAACAACTATTACTGGAACGCCACAACGCATTGTGGTTTTAACTAATCAAGGCACTGAATCTTTGCTAGAGCTAGGCATTAAACCTGTCGCTGCCGTTAAATCGTGGATTGGCGAGCCATGGTTCGATCATATCAAGGATAAAATGTCCGGTGTGCAAGTAATCGGGGATGAGACGCAGCCCAATCTTGAACTAATTGCCAGCTTGAAGCCGGATCTCATCTTGGGAACGAAGGTTAGGCAAGAGAAAGTGTATCCGCAGCTTTCCAGTATTGCACCTACCGTATTCACCGAAAATCTCGGCGACAGTATGCTGGATAATTTCAAATTGTATGCACAGGCTCTGAACAAAGAATCCGAAGGAGCAGCTATTCTGGACAGCTACAACCAAGCCATTCAACAAACCAAAGCTGCTCTCGGCGATAAAACGAAATTGCGCATTTCATTGGCTCGATTCCAACCCGGGAAAGTACGCGTATACTACAAAAATAATTTTGCAGGCGTTATCCTTGATCAAATAGGCTTTGCTCGTCCTGAAGCACAAAACAAGAACGATTTCTCCGCAGATATTTCAATGGAGCAAATAACTGTACTTGATGGAGACGTATTTTTCTATTTCACTTCCGACCGTGAAGGTGAAACCGGCGCTACCAAAACGACCGAAGAATGGCTCAAAAGTCCTCTGGGACAAAATCTCAACGTCGTAAAAAAACAACGGGCCTTTAGTGTTAATGAACCGATATGGAATACTTCCGGCGGCATCATTGCAGCAAAGCTGATGCTTGAGGACATTAAAACCAGATTCGATAAATTGAGTTTATAGTTTATATGAAAGCTTTCATCTGTTGGGGTCGTTTTCTCATGGATGAAAGTTTTTTTATTTTATTATTGAGTTTATCATAGTCATGAGTTAAAAGCCCTCCATCCCAAAAGGATAGAGAGCTTAGTTCTATTGCCGTTTATTGTTTAGTTCAATCTTCCCTTATTGATTTTTTTCCTCATTTCCAACATGACCGCCGAGATGCACACCAAGCTGACCTACATGATCCCCAAGATTGCCCCCAACATGCATGCCTACGCCATGATCCTTAAGATTTCCACCTGCATGTACTCCCGCTCCATGCCCCCCGAGATGACCACCGAGATGAACGCCAGCACCATGATCCATCATATGTCCGCCCGCATGTACTCCCGCTCCGTAACCTCCAAGATATCCGCCGGTATGAACACCCATACCCTGATGTCCAAGGTGTCCACCTGCGTGCACTCCAGCTCCATGCCCTCCAAGATGACCACCGAGATGCACACCAAAGCCATGATGGCCGGCATGATGCCCTGCATGATGTCCTCCGCCTGGATAGTATTGTGTTGGGTAGGGATAGGAGTACGGATAGGCAGAATGAGCGTGTTGACCATGCGGGTGCATGTGAGGATTCTCTTGAACTGGCATCATATTAGGTTCTGGATTCACCATAGGGGAATTTCTGTCGGTTCCAGGTCCGTCTTGCTCCATAAACATTTTATGGCAATACATTTTATCCAAACGAGGAATATTGGCTATGCTTCCTGGCGCTAAGTATTCGGAATTTTGAATATGCGGGTTCATAGTTTCCAAAATAGGTTGGGGTACATTGTACATTTCTGCAAGAGTCCCGATTGTATCCCCTTCATTACATTGATGTTGAGTAAAAAATGTGCCATTTGTGTCATTATTCCCTCTAAAGAAAAACGGTGAAAGAAAGAAATAAGGGGTAAATCTGCGTTGAGGAATGAAAGCCGGGTGTTCAAAATGGTCAAAACCTCCGTGTCCAAATCCTCCATGTCCAAAAGCTCGCTCCATATACAGTTGACCTCCTAAAGATAATATAGTCATTTGCCCCATTGTATGGGCTTCCGTCTATATTGGTTCCCAATTATTGTGAAATGGGCTAAACCATACCTGAATTAACCGAAAAATGTTTGATACAAGAGATAGACATTTAAACCAACTATTACAACAGCTACCATCCAGGCCATAATTTTTAACCATTGCGGGTTCACAAATTCACCCATTTTCTTTCGATCATTTGTAAATTGAATAAGCGGGATAACGGCAAAGGAAAGCTGCAAGGACAAAATAACCTGGCTTAAGATAAGGAGCTGTGCCGTTCCGCTCTCTCCAGCAATGGCCGTAACTATAACTGCGGGAATAATCGCTATTAGCCTTGTAATTAATCGACGCAGCCACGCTGCAAGACGAATATTTAAAAAGCCCTCCATTACGATTTGTCCTGCCAAGGTTCCAGTTAAGGTTGAGTTTTGACCTGAAGCGAGCAAGGCTACCCCAAACAAAATGCTTCCAAGTGTTGTTCCAAGCAGAGGCGTAAGCAAATGATAAGCTTCCCCTATTTCTGCCACCTCTGTCATCCCTGCCTTATGAAAGGTTGCAGCGGAAATAATAAGAATCGCTGCGTTAATGAAGAGCGCAACAAAAAGAGCTATGGTTGAATCCCAGGTTGTGAATTTTATCGCCTCACGTTTGCCCAAGCTTGTTTGTTCGTATTTTCTGGTTTGCACAATGGAGGAATGAAGATACAGATTATGAGGCATTACCGTTGCTCCCAAAATACCAATTGCAATATACAGCATAACAGGATTTGTTACTATTTCTGTACTGGGAACGAACCCCCTCATAATCCCGCCTACATCTGGCTTAGACAGGAAGATCTCTATCGCAAAACACGCCCCTATCGTTACTATTACAACAATTACTAAAATTTCGATATACCGAAAGCCTTTGTTCTGCAGGAGCAAAACAATCAATACATCCAATGCTGTAATAATTACGCCATATATTAAAGGAATGCCAAAAAGCAAATATAAGGCTATAGCTGATCCGATAACCTCTGCCAAATCGCATGCGGCAATTGCCAATTCGCATAATACCCATAACACCATAGCAACCGGTTTACTATAATGGTCACGGCAGGCTTGAGCCAAATCTCGCCCAGTTACTATACCGAGCTTTCCAGATAAAGCTTGAAGCAAGATGGCCATCAGGTTAGACAACAATATGACGGATAACAAGGTATAGCCAAATAGTGAACCACCTGCTATATCCGTAGCCCAGTTCCCCGGGTCCATGTAGCCTACCGCAACCAAATACCCTGGACCGGCAAATGCAAGAAATTTCTTTAACCACGATCCTTTTTTCGGTATCTGAAGACTTCTGTACACCTCGGGGAGAGTTGGTTTCGTTCTTCGATTTCTCCATCCTTTCTCCGGTTCCAAAGACACTGTCGATCCATTTTCATTCATTCTTCTCACCTCTTGAGTTTTATTGTGATCACGACCAATTATTTTGCACAAGGGAAACTTTTAGCGCAAAAAAAATAGTGACATTGGATAGTCAAGTTTCCTGCCAATAACATTTTTTACTTGACAATGTTATCTTAAGAAAAATACTATGTGTCACTATATGCACTTATGTATGGTTTGTTAACCCATTTTCCCTGAATCAAAAAATACTCAATGAGCTTTCATCGCTTTTACCATAGCTGAGAGCTTAATTATCGTTTTCCAATTGCGTGCTGTCTGGGGAACAAGCTTCTGAAATTTTTTAGGCAGCTTGGAATCAAGCAAGCTTTTACGATACAGGACATAAATTTCTCTGCCCTCGATATAATATTCGTCATTCTCATAATCAACATCAGGCAGTCTGTCGAGCTCTTCCTGCGTAGGAGCTTCTTTCAAAAGAATAAGGTGTATACTCTCCCCATCGGATAAGGAGTCTGGCGCAAATGGACTATTTTCTATAATCTGCTGCAGCTCCTTGTCGGTTCTTAACATGACGCTGATCGTAAAACCAAACACCGTTTTGATTTCATTCTCAATACGCAATTGAAGCGTTTCTACACCTTCCTCCGACTCGAACAAAACATTACCGCTATTTATATACGTTTGCACTCGTCCAAATCCTAACGCTTCAAACATGGTTTTCAATTCACTCATTTTTATCATGTTATGTCCACTCACATTAATGCCGCGTAAAAAAGCCATATAAATTGTCATTTCTGTACCTCAATTCTTAATTTAAAAGGCTAATCTCAGTATTTCCAATTATAACCTTTACGCACTCCAATAGGCAAAATATAAGAATAATGTTCCAAACAACAGCTAATAATAGGCTGGACTATACATTTGGAGGATAAAATGGACAATCAGGAAAATAAAACCGAAAGCCTCACATTAACCAATAGGCAAGGCCACCCAATATCGGACAATCAGAACATTCGTACCGTTGGGAATCGAGGCCCCTCTACACTTGAAAATTATCATTATATTGAAAAAGTGTCCCATTTCGACCGGGAACGGATTCCCGAACGGGTCGTACACGCTCGTGGCGCAGGAGCCCATGGCTACTTTGAAGCTTATGGTAAAGCCGGCAATGAGCCTGTTGCCAAATATACACGGGCCAAGCTGTTTCAAAAAGCCGGAAACCGCACTCCGGTATTTGTCCGGTTTTCGACGGTTGTCCATGGCGGACATTCCCCCGAAACTTTACGTGATCCTCGCGGCTTCGCTACAAAGTTCTATACGGAGGATGGCAATTGGGACTTAGTCGGTAATAACCTTAAAATTTTCTTTATTCGTGATCCGCTGAAATTTCCCGACATGGTTCATGCTTTCCGCCCCGATCCCGTGACGAATCTATCAAATCCGGAACGAATGTTTGATTTTGTGTCCAATTCACCGGAAGCCACGCATATGATTACATTTCTTTTTTCGCCCTGGGGAATACCGGCTAATTACAGACAGATGCAAGGCTCAGGTGTAAACACCTACAAATGGGTTAACAAAGAAGGACAAGCCGTCCTCGTGAAATATCATTGGGAGCCGCTGAAGCAAGAAATCAAAAACCTGAAGCAATCGGAAGCCAATGAAATCCAAGGCAAAAACACCAGCCACGCAACACAGGATTTATATGAAGCGATCGAACGAGGAGATTATCCGGAGTGGGAGCTTTGTGTTCAAATCATGAGTGATGACGAGCATCCAGAGCTGGATTTCGATCCACTAGATCCTACGAAGCTATGGGATCACGAGCAATTTCCTTTCCTGCCGGTTGGGAAAATGGTTCTGAATAAAAACCCGGACAACTATTTTGCTGAAGTAGAGCAAGCTGCATTCGGTACAGGCGTGCTGGTAGATGGACTCGATTTTTCTGACGATAAGCTTCTGCAGGGACGAACATTCTCCTATTCCGATACACAGCGCTACAGAGTGGGTACCAATTATCTGCAACTGCCTATCAATGCTCCAAAAACTCGAGTTGCTACCAATCAACGAAGCGGGCAAATGGAATACATGATTGATAAAGCACCCGAGCAAAATCCTCATGTCAATTATGAGCCGTCATCATTAGGGGGATTGAAGGAAGCAGCACCATCGGGTATAGAACATGAGCCTGCCTACAATGCAAAGCTCGTGCGTCAAAAGCTCGATCGGACCAATGATTTCAAGCAAGCCGGGGAAACGTTTCGGAAATTCGAGGATTGGGAGCAGGATGAATTGATTGGCAACTTGGTGGACGCCCTGAATGTGTGCGCACCCCAAATCCAGAAGCAAATGATTGAAAACTTTACTAATGCAGATCCCGAATATGGCCGCCGCGTTTCCGAAGGACTCTCTCGATCTAAACAATCCGATCATCTCGTCTCCAAAGATGCTCAAGAAGGAGCAGCAATCGCTGAGCACTCTGGGAAACGAAGCGATGGTTATTAACTGCAAAAGGGGCTGTCCCAAAAGTCATTTTGAGACAACCCCTCCACCATTTTATCCTGAATAGATGGTTGCAAAAGAGCCCTCAATTCCACTTTTATATTGAAGGTTTTTTTGCATATTCTTGTGTATTCTTAGTGATGAATAAGATGAGGTCGCTTTCCAGCGCGTACTCATTGCGGGTATCGGGTTCGTGGCTCATGGTTCGTGGTTCGGTTACGGCATTGCATGGCCGTCTGGCGCACACCGTGCAAAATTATCAGGAAAATGTCAAGTTAGTTACTCCGAAAATAGCGTTCCAAGCCTTATAGCTGGAATTCCTCCTGCTAATTCTACGTATTTTGGCTGATATCCAGCATTTCACTTATATTAGAGTCAGTTTTTCCAGTTAGATTGATTTCAGGCGATATCCACGCTGGATTAGCGTTATAATTTCAGGCTGTCGAATTAAGCGCTTTCAATATCTCTCAAATTTTAATCCATACACCCTATTTCTCAATAGTGTTCTCGCAAAGCTCAATCTAGGTGTTAAAAG